>DASYCE010000028.1 GCA_036500345.1 Gemmatimonadales bacterium
AACTACATCACGACGATGCTGCGCCTGGCGGGATTCGATCACGCCGATCTTCGCGCCGGCGCCGTGCTCGCACTCGAAATCTCGATCGCCGGCACGCAGGCAACGCACGAGGCTACCGAGAATGACCACAACGCCGACCACGTCTGGATGCCGGCGGACTTCGTGCGCAACGCTCCCGGCATCGACTGGCCGGCGTTCCTCGCGGCGGCCGGACTCGACACGACGGCAGGGATCGTCGCCTGGCAACCGAGCGCCGTCACCGGAATGGCATCGCTGGTGGCGTCGGAACCGGTGGCGATGTGGCAGGACTATCTCCGCTTTCACCTCCTCGACGACAACGCCGATATCCTGCCGCATCAGTTCGCCGACGCCGCACGTACGATGCACGACGCGATCAGCAGCGCGCCCGCCCCGGCGTCGCGAGCGCAACGGGCGCTCGATGCCACCATGGCTGCGATGAGCGACGAGATCGGCCCGGTGTACGCCGAGCGGTATTTCCCGGCAGACCAGAAGCGTCGCGTACAGGACGCGGTCGCCGGCGTGGCTGCGGCGTTTGCGCGACGCGTCGCGTCGGCAACCTGGATGTCCGCGGCTACCCGCTCGCTGGCGCTGGAGAAGCTCCGCACGTTGTACATCGGGATCGGCTATCCGGAACGATGGCCGGCTGACACCGCGCTGGTGATCGATCCGCACGATCCCGTCGGCAATCTCGGGCGGGTTGCTGCGGAGCGTCGGCGTCGCGCGGTGTCACAGATCGGGCTGCCGGTCGATCGATCCGACTGGTGGATCGCGCCGCAAACCGTCGGCGCCATCCTCATCTTCCAGCAGAACGCCTATGAATTTTCCGCCGGACTGCTGCAGCCTCCCCGCTATGATCCGCGGGGCTCTGACGCGGCGACGTACGGCGCCATCGGTGCGATCATCGGCCACGACATCAGTCATTTCATCGACCGCCTCGGTGCGGAGTACGACACGACGGGGGCGATGCGTCGCTGGTGGCAGGGCGATGAACTTGCGCGCTTCGATTCACTCGCCAGGCCACTCGTGGACCAATTCTCCCAGTATCACCCATTCCCTGACGCATCGGTCAACGGGGCACTCACCGCATCGGAGAATATCGCCGACCTCGCCGGTCTCTCTGCGGCGCTCGACGCATTCCACAATTCCATCGGCGCCCGGGCGAGTGACACGGCGTATGTCGCACCGCTGGATCGCGAGTTCTTCCTTGCCTTTGCGAGGAGCTGGCGAGTTCGCTTGAGCGACTCGGCGATGCGCGCGCAACTCGGCCAGGATCACGCGCCCGAGATGTATCGCGTCGCGACGGTGCGGAATCTCGACGCCTGGTATCGCGCGTTCGGCGTGAAACCCGGCGATCGGCTCTATCTCCCACCCGCCGCACGCGTACGGATCTGGTAGCAGTCGATGCGTGTCACCGCGTGTGAATTGCCGCACGAGCCGAATGTGCTCGCCGCGGCCTGGGCGAAGCTCTGCGAGCACAGCTGGCGTCACGAGTCGGAACTGGTCCTGCTTCCGGAGCTTGCGATGGTCGAGCCGCTGTGGGACGCTCCGGCGTTCGACGCCGCGCGGTGGGAGCGTGCGGAAGAAGCGAGCGAACGATGGCTGGCGCTGTTGCGCGAGCTGCACGCCAGGCAGGTCATCGGTACCGGTCCGATTACCATCGGGGGGAAGCGATACAACCAGGGATTCTGCTGGTCGGCGTCGGATGGCCTGCGGCCGTTGCGGCGGAAGTTTCATCTCCCGTCACAACCCGGCGAATGGGAGACACGCTGGTTCGACCGAGGCGACGCCGAGTTTCCGGAGTTTCGTTCCGGCGAGCTGGTGTTCGGACTCAACATCTGCAGCGAATTGTGGGCGTTGGAGAGTTACGCCGGCTATGCGGCCGGTGATGCCCAGGTGATCTTCGCGCCGCGCGCGACAGCTGCCGCCACTGTGGCGAAATGGTTGGCGGTCGGTGTGGTGGCAGCAGTGCGCTCGGGGGCGTATTGCGTTTCATCCAACCGCGTCGACGCCGCCGGCAATTGCGGCGGCGTCGGCTGGATCATTTCGCCGGACGGAACAATCCTCGCGACGACGAGTGCGGCAACTCCGTGCATTACCGTCGATCTTGATCTCGCCGCGCCGGCGGCGGCGCGCCGGAGTTACCCGCGTTATCTGTTCAACGGACCCGGCCCCACGGCGGCGCAAGGGGATTTCGCCGAACGCCGCCGCATCGCGTGAGCCACCAGTTCACTGCTGATGATCCTTCGCCTGTTCGCGGTCGACCGACAGCGTCGGCTGATTGCCGGCGCCCATCGTGGCCGTGACGGTGTACCTGGTGTCGCCTGCGAGTGATTGCGTCCGGGTTGCCGTGGCGGTATCGCCTTCGATCTTGAGTGAGAAGGTCACCATCGTGTCGGTCACCGTGGCAAAATCGGTCTGCGATCCGGCGGCCACACTTTCGAAGAGCACCTTGTTATTCGCCGACAGCGTGGCGATGTGGCTCATCCCGAGACGATTCGCGAATCGTACCGAGCTCGACGGGAGGATCTTGGGGCCCGCCATTGCCATCGTCGCCACTGCCGCTGCAGCGAGTGAGATTGCATATGCTGCACGCATCGTGTCCACTCCAGCTGAAAGGCACAGTGGGGGACGACGCGCTTCCGTCTCGGGTCACATCGCGGCGAGGAGCTCCTGGCCGATCCGCTGCATGTCGGCAAAGGTCGCCTCGATGTCGGCGATGGTGGTGCGATGCGAACAGATCGACAGGCGCTGCGTCACCCGCCCGCGAATGCGCGTCGTCATCGCAAAGGCGAGGAGGCGATGCTGCAGCTCGTCGGAGATCCGCTGATTGAGTTCGTCGAGCAGTGCATCGTTGCCACGCAAGGCCCTGGGCGCCCAGCGGAAAGCGTAGATGTAGAGCACTGGTGCCGGCTGGACCACTTCGAAATCGTCGGACTCGCTCACCAGCTCATGCAGCCGAGTGGCGCACTTCATCGTCTGGCGGAAGAAGGTCCGCATCCCTTCGGCGCCGTAATAGCGCAGCGTCATCCAGACCTTGAGCGCGCGCCAGCAGCGCGACAACTGCGGCCCGTAGTCGAAGAAGTTGAGGCCGTCGTATTCGTTCTCGCGCGCCGGAAGGAGGTAGGTCGCCTGCATCGACCAGGCGCGCCGCATGGCGTGCTCGTCGCGCACGAGGACGCACCCTGCTTCGTACGGGACACCGAGCCACTTGTGTGCGTCGAACGACACGGAGTCCGCCTCGCCAAGTGCACCGAGGAGCGGTTGCAGTTCGGGAAGCATCCCGCCCAGGGCGCCGCACGCGCCGTCGAGATGGAGCCACAGGTTCTGTCGGCGGGCGATCTCCACCAGCGCAGGGATGTCGTCGATCGTGCCGACGTTGATCGATCCGACGTGGCCGACAATGCAGAACGGCGTCATTCCAGCGGCGCGGTCGGCGTCGATCATCTGCTCGAGCGCGGCGGTGTTGATGGTGAAATCGTCATTCGACGGGACGCCGCGGAGCGCGGCGCGGCCAAGGCCGAGGAGGTCGACCGCGCGCACCAGCGACACGTGGGTTTCGTGGTCGGCCATGTAGACGGTCAACGGTCCGGCGCTACCGCGTCCCTGTACGCCGTGCGTGCCGATATCCCAGTCGGCCTTGGCGACCATCGCCGTGCGCAGCGCCGCGACGTTGGCCATCGTGCCGCCGCTGAGCAGGACACCGGCGCAATCCCTGGGATATCCGATCAGCTCGGCGAGCCAGCGCACGGTGCAGCGCTCGATCTCCGTCGCCGCGGGCGACGCACGCCACCCGCCGCAGTTGGGATTGAGCGTGCTCGCCATTGCATCGGCGAGGGCGCCGATCTGACTCCCCGATCCGTTCACGAAGCCGAACCATCGCGCAGATCCCTGCCGCGATGAATTGGGAATGATCTTGTCGCGCCAGTCGGCGAGGATCGTGCTTACCGGCTCGGCCTGCTCCGGCGGCGGACCGCTGAAGAGCGCAGCGACTTCATCGGGCTTGCACGCCGGAAAGGCCGGAGCGGTGTCGAGCTCGGAGAAATACTGGGCGAGAAGATCGATGACGTCGTGACCCAGCGCCGTGAATTCGGCGGCGGGAAGATCGGGATGAAGATCGGGCACGTCCGCTCCGCAAGGTGGTGAATGACCAGACTCGCGGAGCATTATCGCCGGTTACCGCCGGATCGGCCACCGCAGAACGGATCGGGTATCGGGCAACGACCAGTCAGGGCATCGTGTCACCCGGCGGTCGGTCGCGTTCCACAGCCAGTTCCGGGCGAACGCCGTTGCCATACGTTGCGGTCACGGTGTAGTACGATCCCGCCGCGAACTTGTAATTGGTCGATGCGGCAGCCGAGTCGCCGGCTCGCAACACCAGGGTGAGATGCATGATGGTGTCGTTGAGCGCCGAATACGCGGTGGTTTCATTCGGCCGGACATCGCCGAAGATGACGGCGCCGTTCGCCGCCAGCGACCAGTTCCGGTTTCCGGAGAGATGGTTGGTGAAACGCACTTCGGCGTCGAGCCTCGGCGGCTGCGAGGCGTGGCGAGTCGCGCCGGCACCCACTGTCGCGGCGATTGCGGCGAGAGACGCCGCATAGAATCCGAGCTGCATCGTTCCTCCTTGCGGCCCATGGGGCACGCTTCGCCATGGGTGACGCAGGGGAGACAGCGGCGATCACAGCGGGTGGATCGGTATCGGGCGCTTCCTTGACGCGATTCTTACCGACTGGTGGGGGCTGTCGGGCCGCCGACAATTGCCGTGGTATTGCGAACGCGTCACGGGGATTTTCCGGACCATCGCCGCACCATCGGACGCGCTAGCTTGGTCGCGTTGGCGGCCTGCCTCCGGGGTCCAACTCGATGGAGTGCAAACGCTTCCATCGCGGGAGCCGTCGATCGGGCTCCTCCTGAGTACGGCCTTCGCGGGGCTCCGCAGCGTCGCACCGGAATCTCCTGGCCCCGAGGCGGGGCTGGTTCCGTGCTCTTCGTTCGAGATCGGCGCGGTGCCCTCTCTGCGAATCGCTATCCCCACCGTCGGTACCGACCGTTAATCTGAAAGGGTTCTGCAGCCGGCCCATCACCACGGAGGAACAATGCGCTCTCATCTGTTCGCTGCAGTCGTCGGTGTCTCCGCCCTGGTCGCATGCAGCGGCACGTCCGTTCCCGATCCGCCCAGCGTGTCGGGGACGTGGGACTTCACCTATTCCTCAGTATCCAGCCAGACAATCACCTGTCACGGGAAGTTGAAGATCGCCATCACGCAGACGGGCGAAGATTTCACCGGCCAGCAGGTTGGTGCCGGGATCGTGGGATGTGCCGGCGCGACACCGGCACTCACGACGATCGCAGCCAACGACACCGACCTCGTGCTCGGCAACGAGGTGCTTCATGCCGGGCGTTCCGACAACGGAGATGTCGCCTTCGTGCTGGAGGAGCTGCAGACGCAGGATCACGGGTCGCTCACGTCATCGACGACGATGTCGGGAACGTCGACGTGGACGCTGCCGGTCGAGCCCGCCGGCTCCGTCATCCTCCACGGAAACTGGACCGCGACCAAGGAATAGCCCGGTCGACCATCGCGGCATGCGGCTAGTTTGTCCGCATGCCGCGATCACGTGATGCCACGCGCCTCGGGGGCGTACGCAAGAGCAGGAGCGCCTCCCACGCGCGGGCACGCCGAGAGCTTTCGGCGCGGCACGAGCGGCTCGCACGGCTCTGCACCCTGGCACATCCGATCGAGCGGATCATCCCCGACCAGCGACCGCTGTCGCATCTGGTCGTCCGCACCATCGTGGGCCAGCTGGTCTCCACGGCGGCGGCCCGGAGCATCATGAACACGCTCCTCGCTGCGCACGGCGACATCGACGGCATCATTGCGTGGGCGATGGCGACGCCAGAGGACGCGCCGGTATCACATTCGCTCTCGCGGGCCAAACGCAAGGCGATTGCGCATTGGGGATTCTTTCTGGCCGAGCAGGGCGATCCACGCGCGCGATGGAGCGTGCTCGACGCCGATCAGCTCGTCGCCGAGATCATGACCCTTCGCGGGCTGGGGCGATGGAGCGCCCACATGGTTGCGATCTTCGGCTTTGGCCACCCGCGGATCTGGCCCGAAGGCGATGCCGGCGTCATGCGCGCCGCACGGGTGGTGTTCAAGGGAATGCGCGCGCCCACCGTCCGCAGGCTGATCGAGGGGCACGAAACCCACGTCGCCCTCTGCTGCTGGGCGCTCCTCGACAAGGGGAAGCTGGAGCGATTCTGACGGGGTCGGCGCGGCGCGGCCGCCGCACCGATCGGAAGGGAGCTACTTCTCGCGATAGCCGCGCATCGCCGCGACCACATTCGCGACGACGAAAATCACGATGATGCTGGCGATGAATGCCAGGATCCACGCGTATTCCGGCAGCTTGTGATAGAGCGCGTGATACATCGAACAACTCCATGGTCCGCGGTTCGCTGATCGACCGGTCGCCGGTACCCGGCGGCCTCCGGTAACATAGCCACCGGCCCCGGGTTCGGCACCGGGTCCTGGCTACTCGGTAGTGTCCCAGGTTGAGCCAGGACTGTCCCCTACTCGTCGCTGGCGACGGTGATCCCCGCGATGTGTACCGACAGGGAATGATTGACCCGAAATCCCACCACGCCATCGACGACCAGTTCGCTGCGGGGACGGGTCGTCACCGGCGTTCCGTTGACCGCGAATTCCACCGAATCGGGGGTCGCGTGCACGGAGAGGACATTCTCCACGTTGCCGCTGTCTCCCGCCGGTACCGTCCTGATCGCGCTCGACGGCGTCCAGTCGACCACCGTCGAGACCCGGTTTCCCGATCGCCGCTTGAGGAGATAGGTCCCGTTGTCGGCGACGACGAAATAGACGTACGCCTGACTTGGCCCCGAGAGGTCGCGCCCACCCACGATGACGCCGTATCCCTCGGGGTCACTCCCCGGAGGACCGAAGAAATAGGTGTCGAGTGTCGTGGTGAAGTTCCCCGACGCAGCCATCTCCGGTTTGAAGAAGATCGCGTGGACCGGCCCGGTGGCGACGTGCCAGCCGGGGTTCATCGGCGTCAGCGTCAACTTGCTGACATCAGCCGTGGGATCGTCCGGCCGGACGGTCCAACCGCTCAACCGGGTGAGATGGACCGGCCTGGGATTGCTGCAGCCCGTGGCGATGCCCAGCAGCAGCGCGGCGATCGGCGGGAAGATGCGCATCGCGAGACCTCTGCGGCGTTGGATGACTGTCGCGAATCTACCCGGTAACGAAGCCGGGCGAGAGCCCGCGACGTACCGTTTCAGGACAGTGAGTGTCTCAGCCTTGGACAGAGGGGAGCCGTATATTCTCTGGATTCGGGATCATCGAAGCCGGCAGTCTGACGAGTCACTCGTCGAACAATTCCGCCACACCATGCGGGACAGGGGTTATTCCGGATGAAGGCTGCGTGACCGACACGCTGGTCGAGCATCTCCAGCACGCCCTCGGCGATGCCTACACCATCGAGCGCGAGCTCGAGGGTGGCGGGATGAGCCGCGTCTTCGTGGCGCGCGAGCACGCGCTCGGCCGCGAGGTGGTCATCAAGGTGCTCCCGCCGGATCTTGCCGCCGGGGTCAATCGCGACCGCTTCCGTCGCGAAGTCCAGCTCGCCGCCCGGCTGTCGCATCCGTACATCGTGCCGTTGCTCCATGCCGGTGAGGATGGCGAGCTCCTCTGGTTCACCATGCCCTACATCGCCGGTGAGTCACTCCGCACACGATTGCAGCGGGGCGGGCCATTGCCGCTCGCCGAAGTCATCCGCCTGCTGCGCGACGTGGTCGAAGCGCTTGCCTACGCGCACTCGCGCGGCGTGGTGCACCGAGACATCAAGCCGGCCAACATCCTCTCCGACGGCCAGCATGCGCTGGTCACCGATTTCGGCGTGGCGAAGGCGCTGAACGCCGCGCTTCCGATGACCGGTCCGGGGCACACGACCTCGGGGATGGCGATTGGCACGCCGGCATACATGGCGCCGGAACAACTCGCGGCCGATCCCGAAGCCGATCAGCGAGTCGATATCTACGCAGTCGGGCTGCTGGCCTACGAACTGTTGAGCGGCGCGAGCCCGTTCGCGGCACCATCGCCCACCGCGACGATGACCGCGCAGCTGACCCGCGTGCCGTCGCCGCTGCACGAGCTGCGGTCCGATGTTCCCGAAGCATTTTCGCGACTGGTGCAGCATTGCCTCGCCAAGTCGCCGGAAGACCGGCCGCCGAACGCCGAAGCGATTCTCGCCGAACTCGACCAGATCTCTGGCGCGCTTGCTGCCCACGCGCACCGCGGCGGCGAAGCGCTGCGCCCCAGGGCATCGTCGGTGCCGCTGGTCCTCGCGACGATCGCCGTCGTGGTGCTCGTCGCCGGCGGATTCTGGTGGACGCAGCGTCATGCGATCAACGCGGTCACGCGAGACAGCACCGTTGGCCGCGTCGGGTCGGGCGACACCAGCGACGCAGCCACGATCACCAAGCCGATGACGCACGCCGATTCGCTCGCGATCGCCGAGGCGTTCCGCGATCAACTGAAACAGCTCGACCCGAAGTACGCCAGGAAGCCGCCGGCGAAGAGCGTCGATTCCATGCCGCTCGACATCCAGATCGAGCGCACCGATTCACTGGTGCGCGCGCGGCTGCGCGAATACGCGGCGCAACTTCCCATGGCCGTCCGCCCGCCGGCGGCGAACGTCGTTCCGCCGGGAGGTACTCCGAGCGCACCAACAATCCCGAACGTGGCGGCGACGGTCAGCGGGACACGCTCACTGACGATCGTGCTGCCGGGGCGTCACGGGCCCGACTCGGCCCTCGAGCACGACATCGCCTCCGAACTGGAGCGTCGGCTCACGCGCTTCGGTGAATGGGACAAGGTGACGATCGACAGCAGCTGGCGGGGGAACCGTGCACCGGGAACCGGGCCATCCGACGCGTATATCTATCTCAATCTTCGGCACGGCAGCAACGATTCGGTGACGTTGTCGCTGTACATCCGCAACGCCGCGCCGGGAACGAGCTTCGGCTATAACGCGCTCAACAGCGACCCGGTCTACCGGCCGACCGGAGCCGCGCCGTTCGGCAGCACGATCCGGCGCGCCGGCCAATTGCTGGGGCAGTTGCGACGCCTCCCACCGGGGCAGCCCTGGTCGCAGGACATGGGGCGCGGCGGGCCGTCGTCGTATATCGAGGTCAATCCCGGTATGGGGCGCGGATTCACGCTGCGGATGGATTCGCTGCGGCACATCGGCGATTCGATCCGGGCGCACGGCTATCGCCCCCCGCCTCACCGGGATTCAGTGCCGTAATCCGGCACGCCGCGGTGCGGCCTATCGCACCAGCAGCAATCCGACCCGACCTCCAAACCCATCATCGCCTGACGGCAGGCCAGCCGGCGGTTGCCACGCCCCACCGTTGGTGCTGAGCTCCACGCGATACACTCCGGCAACTGCGGGGAGGACGATTTCCCATCGTCCGTCACCAGTGCGCTTGAGGGTTTGTGCGCGCCACTCGGTGAGATCGCCGGTGAGCGATGCGGTGTGCGTCGAATCCGGGAGCATCAGGTAGAGATGGACGGTCGATGCATTCTCTCGCACCACCGACGCGAGCGCGGCCGGTTGAGGTACGACGGCCGTCTCGGCGGTGTGGTGAATCAGATCGAGCTTGACCCCGGCGGTGGTGTATCCGCCGCCGCGCGACGCCAGCATCGGGTCTGCCGCGAGTTGTCCCGCGCGAACCACGACCGACAGGATCGGCGTGATCCGCATGGCGCCTTCTCCCTCCCACCACGTCTCGGGAGTGACACTCACGCCGAATCGCCGGCCTGCCCGCGCGTTCATCGACCAGAGCCCGTGGTCCCACGCCATCCGGACGGCAAAGTCGCGAATATCGTGGAACGAGCCGGTGCCGAGGGAGTCGCTGTTTCCGGCAATCGGCGGCGCATCACCACGGATTGACGACACCGGGATGCGATTGCTGGTGCTCTGCCACGACGCACCGAAGTGCCACGCCTTGAGATGAAGCTCTGCGTCGAGCATCGGCCGCGACCACGAACTGTTCTGCGCGCCGATCCACGCCATCCCCTCGTCCCACGCCGCGCGTGCCGTCACCGGACCGATGGTGCGTTCCGCGCCGATCTCGCCCGCCGCGGTGGTGGCCCACGGCTCGGCGATGCTCTGACCGCTTTCAACGACAGGTCCGGCGTCAAGCGACCAACCCGCGGCGGTCGTCCGGTAGTGCGCCGCGCCGCTGAACCGACCTTCGACGCCGAGGCCTACGTGATCATCGACGCCGCCGTCGAACGACAGACGGAATCGAGGTGTCGAGGAGAGGAACGCGCTGGAGATGCGCGTCAGCGAACTCGACGGAAGCTGATCGAGCCGCGATTGGCCGCTGCCGGTTTCGAGCGAGAACTGCGCGGCAAGCGGCGCGGTGTACGCTGCCAGCGCAACGAGAACGATCGTCGTGGTCTTCATTCCATGTCTCCGCTTCCCGCGGGGGGGTGTCCCCGTTTGCCGGCCGCATCGTTGGTCAGGCGGACGTAGTCGCCGTCACTGGCGCGACGCTTGGCGAGATCCGTGACGGTGCGCCACGCCTGCGCCGTGCTCACTCCGCTCGCCACCAGATCGAGGTATGCGCCAAGTGGCGCTGTCAGCGGCTGGCCGCCGCGCAGTTGCCGGAGTTCGGCGAGTCGCGTGCCGGGCACGCCGGCCTGCAGCGCGGCAGCGGCGGTGGTGAGCTCCGGTACGCTCGCGCCGGGGCCGAGAGTTGCCTGCGCGGTGTGCAGCGCGTCGCGAAGCCGGTCGAGTGCGTCGACGATGCGGTCGAGCGGGACGCTCTTGGCCTGCCCTTCGAGCGCACGCAACACCAACGGATCGGTCGGGAGATTCTCGCGGCCCGCGCTGTCGATCAACGCGGTGAGGCGCGCTGCGTCGCTGGCCGAAAATCGCGCGCCGATCCGCGGATCCTGTGCCCGCGCCGGCGAGGCGGCCGCCATGAGAACGAAGGTCAACAGACCGGTCCGCATCCTATTCCCTCACCACCGTGACCACCGAAGTGGGACGGCCGAAGTCGTCGGGCGCATTCGCGGCCCGCGCATCGGCTCGCCATTCATCCTGATTGACAAGATACGCGAAGCGGTAGCGACCGGGGGCGAGGCGGACCGTAGCCGTCCACTCCCCACCGGTGGCCCGATGCAGTTCGACGCGGTCGGTGCGCCAGTCGGTGAAATCGCCGACCAGGGCAACGGAGTGGACCGCCGGTGCCGTGAGTGCGAACGTGACCGCAGTACCATCGTGCTGCCTCAAGAGGAAATCAGCGATGCCGATCGCCACCACGAGCATCGCCACGCGGATGCCGCGCGCAATGGTGCGGCGTCGCGCGCGGCGTCGCGCTCGCTCCGGGAGTCCGGGTGTCACGTTGACCGGGCGGCGCAGCGCATCCACCGCACGTCGCAGCGGATCGTCGGGAGAAAGTTCGTCGCTCATCGCTTCACCTCCGCAAGTTGTTGGCGCAGTTCCTGGCACGCGCGAGCCACCCGCATCTTGAGCGCCGGGATGCTGGCGCCGGTACTCAGCGACATCTCCTGATACTCGAGCCCTTCGACGTGCTTGAGCAGGAATGCTTCGCGGAGCACCGGTGAGAGCGCGGCGAGTGCCGCATTGATCTCTGCCAGCCACTCCGGTCCCGATTCGGCATCGGACGCCGCGGTGGCGGCAATGGCGTATTCGGCTTCGCGGCCCGACACGAACGGCCACCATCGGCGCCGCTTCGACCGGCAGCGGTTGACCGCGATCCGGAAAAGCCACGCCTCCATCCGCTCCGGCCTGGTCCCTTTGCGGATGGCGCGTTCGGCACGAAGAAAGACATCCTGGAGGACCTCATCCGCGTCGGCCGCGGAGCGGAGAAAGTGCGTGGCAAAGCGCATCAGCGCCGGCGAATACTTCGCCATGAGCTGACCGAGTGCCTCGCTGTCGCCCCGGGCGATCCGGTCGACCAGTTCTTGATCTGTCGCCGTCACCTATGCCAGACCCCGCGCGTTCGACGAGGGTCACATGTGACTCCGGGGGGGCACCGGGAGTCCTTGCTGTATCGACCGTCAGCTCTCCACACACCCGAGGCTCTCATGCGTGTCCCGATTCTTGTCCGCGGCGCCCTCGCCGTGATGCTCGCCACCGCCTGTACCGACAGCGTCCCGGTGCCATCGGGGAGCGTTTCGCTGCGGATCGTCAACGCCCTCACCGCGTCCGGCGCTCAGCTCAAGGTCGACCAGGCCGGCGTCACCCTTCCGGCAATCGGCCAATCGACGTCGGTCCTCGTCGCTCCGGGGTCGCACCACCTGCAACTCAATGGGTCGGGCGGCGCGTCGCTGGTCGATACGAATGTGTCGGTGAATCCGAACGGCAACCAGACCGTGGTCCTCACAGGGCCGGGTGCGGTGTCGGTGGCCACAGACACCAATACCACGAATCCCGGAAACGGCGGCTACAAGTCGATTGTCGGGAGCGTGCTGCTGGTCAACTCGGCGCCGGGGGTCGGACCATTCGACGTGGTCGTCTACCAGGCCAACAGCGACTCAGTCTATCACTTCGGCAGCTTTGCATACGGGGCCGGATCGCAGCCTCCGCCGGCGCCATACGGCTTCTACATCCCATTCGTTCCGGCCACCTACACCTTCACGGTGGCGAATCCGGGCAGCAATACGGCGCTCGCATCGACGGAGCTCACCCTCGCCACCGATGACAAGTGGACGGTGCTCCTCACCAAGTCCGTCGAAGGCGACCTGGTCCTGACCGCCACGAAGCAGTAGCGCGGATCACTGGCCGAGAATCATCGCGAACACGAGCGGCGCCACGATGCTGGCGTCGCTCTCGATGATGTACTTCGGCGTGTCGATGCCGAGCTTCCCCCAGGTGATCTTCTCGTTGGGAACGGCGCCCGAGTACGATCCGTAGCTCGTCGTCGAATCGCTGATCTGGCAGAAATACGCCCAGACCGGAATGTCCTCGCGTTGCAGGTCCTGATGGAGCATCGGGACGACGCAGATCGGGAAGTCACCGGCGATCCCGCCGCCGATCTGGAAGAAGCCAATCCCTGCGCCATTGGCGTTCGCCATGTACCACTCGGCGAGCGTCATCATGTACTCGATCCCGGTGCGCACCGTGTGGACGTTCTTCACGTCCTTCGTGATGCAATGTCCCGAATACATGTTGCCGAGCGTCGAATCTTCCCAGCCGGGAACCCAGATCGGCAGGTTTCGCTCGCACGCCGCGAGCATCCACGAATGCTTCGGATCGATCTGGTAATGCTGCTCGAGCTTTCCGCTGCGCAGCACGCGATAGAAGAACTCGTGCGGGAAGTAGCGCTCGCCTGCCGTATCGGCCGCGACCCATTCTTCGAGCACCGCGCCTTCGAGGCGGCGCATCGCTTCCATCTCGGGTATGCAGGTGTCGGTGACCCGATTCATGTGCCGGTCGAGGAGCGCCTTCTCCTCGTGCGGCGTGAGGTCCCGGTAGTGTGGCACGCGTTCGTAGTAATCGTGCGCAACGAGATTGAAGATGTCTTCCTCGAGATTCGCGCCGGTGCAGGTGATCGCCTGGACCTTGTCCTGACGGATCATCTCGGCGAGCGAGAGTCCGAGCTCTGCCGTACTCATCGCACCGGCGAGGGTGATCATCATCTTGCCGCCGCGGCCAAGATGCGCGACGTAGCCGTCGGTGGCATCGATGACGGTCGCGGCGTTGAAATGGCGGTAGTGATGCCGCAGGAAGTCGGAGATCGGACGGGTCGTCACTGGCGCAGCCCTGGCTGAGGTCGATGATCGCCCACCGACCGGCTGCGGCGGGCGGCAAAAGATAGCGCGATCGGCGTGGGGAGCCGTGACTGCTGTGGCCGCCGTTACGTTGCTCCGATGCCTCTCGGCGGCACATTCACCGCGTTCGCAAGCACGACTCCCGGGCTCGAAACGATCCTCGCCGGCGAACTCGCCGCGATCGGCGCTGTCCCTGGCCGCGCCGAGCCTGGCGGCATCGAATTCGACGCCACGCCATCGTTGCTCGCCCGGGCGCTCCTATCGCTTCGCACGGCGCACCGCATCACGGTGCGCCTGGCGACATTCCACGCGCGGACGTTCGGGGAGCTGGAACGTCACGCGGCAACCGTTCCATGGACGGAGTTCGTCGCGAAAGGCGGCGCCGTCCACTTCCGGGTCACGTCGAAGAAATCAAAGCTCTACCATCAGGACGCCATCGCCGAGCGGCTCGAGCGCGCAGCGTTGAGCGCGTCGTCGGGCGTGACGGCGGTGCGCGCCCCCTCATCCGCCGAGGCGATGGAAGAGGATCTCGAGCGGGTCCCTGCGATGCAGCGGATCGTGATTCGCGTGATGCGCGATGCGGTGACCCTTTCCGCCGACGCGAGCGGAGCGCTGCTGCATCGACGAGGGTATCGCCAGGCCGTGGCCAAGGCACCGCTGCGCGAAACGCTCGCTGCAGCGCTGGTCATCGCCAGCGGGTGGCATCCGGAGGTGCCGCTGCTCGATCCACTCTGCGGGTCGGGGACGATCGCGATCGAAGCCGCGATGATCGCGCGCCGGATGGTGCCCGGGCGTGCCAGACGATTCGCGGCGGAGCGATGGCCGGGCTTCGGTCCGATCTTCGAGATCGCCAGGCGGGAGGCGCTGGCGGCTGAACTTGCCGCTGCATCGTCGGTGATCATCGGCCGCGACCGCGATGCGGGCGCGATCGACGCCGCGCGATCGAACGCCGAACGCGCCGGGGTCGCGGCCGACGTGAATTTCGGGCTCGGCGCCCTCTCTGCTACGCCCGATGATGCTGCGCCCGGATACGTCGTGACCAATCCGCCGTACGGTACGCGGATCGGCGAACGTGCCAAGCTCAGGGACCTCTATGCCACGATCGGTCAGCTGATGCGGGCGCGCCTGCCGCGGTCGTCGCTGACGATGCTCACCGCCGACCGCGTTCTCGAAGGGCACACGGCGCTGGCGTTTGATGAGCTGTTCCGCACCACCAACGGCGGGATTCCGGTGCACGCCGTCCGCGCCTTCGGACGTTCGTGACGCCGCGTCAGCCGGCGCGATCCTGATCGGATTTCGGCGCCGCGGTCCCGCTCACCACCAGCACCACCGCCGGAATCAGCACCACCGTCGCGATGATGGTGCGCACCGTCAGCACTTCATGTCCGAAGACCACGCCGAGGGCGAGTGCGACGATCGGGTTGACGTAGGTGTAGCTGACGACAGCCGTTGGATCGGCGACCGAGAGGAGCCACTGGAAGACCGGGTACGCGAGCAGCGATCCCGCGATGGCGAGGTAGCTCCACGCCAGTACAACGCCGAGTGAGATCGACTGGCCGTGCCGCAGCGCGAGGTCGCCAGTGACGACACCTGCCGCGAGCGCAATCACTCCGCCGGCGAGCATCTGCGCGGCGCTCGCCATGAGGTGATCCGCCGGTGCGGGCCAGTCGCGACCCCACGTCGACCCCACCGCCCAGGCGATCTCGGATACCACGAGGAGCAGAATCGGCCGCACGTCATGCACCGCGACGAACGCCGAATCGGCGAGGATGGCGAGGCCGGCGGTGCCGAGGAGGACGCCCAGCATCCGTCCGCGGCCGAGCCTTGCACCGGTGCGGCGCCGGTCGAAGAGCGCGATGAGCAACGGCGTCCCCGCGGCGAACAACGCCACGACGCCTGATGCGAGCGATTCTTCCGCTGCGACGACCGCCGCGTTGCTCAGCACCACCATCAGCGTGCCGACCGCTGCCGCGCCGAGCCACTGACGGATGGTTGGGAGAGCGATGCCGCCGCGCCAGCGGCGCCAGAGGAGCAGCGTCCCACCGGCGGCGATGAACCGCAGCCCCGAGAGGACGAACGGCGGGACCTCCGCCACCGCGACACGGATGGCGAGATAGGTCGAGCCCCAGACGAGATAGAGAACGAGGAACGCGGCGACGAGGACCGCGCGCGACGGTGTTACGGATGAGCTCCGGGCGGCGGATCCATCACTTTGTGAAAGAGGCACGGCTCCTCGGAGTAGACGTGCGGGATCTGCCACTGCGTGCCATCCCAGCGGATGAGCCCGCTCGAGGAGACCACCGCATCTGTCGCTCCGTCATCGACCGTACCATAGATGTCGACATTCCCGATGGCCATTGCGACCGGATAGCCCCACGCGTCGACGATCCATGTCTGCGCGGTGTTCGGCCTGTCAGGATAATCATCCCGCATCGCAAATGAGAATGCGGCGTAGGTCCGGCCGCCGGGGCCGCGCACCCCGAACATCTTCACCTTCGACCAGAGCGCGTCATCCTTGTCGGTCCAGAAATCGGTGTGCGCATAGCCGAGGGCGATGTCGCTTGCCGGATGGAGAAAGGTGCGGTAGCGATCCCACGCCGAATCGGCGACGCGCTTGAAGAATTGCCACGCGCCGTCGCGAGCGACCGGCGGCAGCGGCTTCACCTCGGGCGCCGGAAAGGTCCCCGGGACGATGACGGCAAACGGCGCGCGCGCAGCGGGTGTGAGCGCAAAGAACCAGCCCGGATGCGCGATCTCATCGCACGCCGCGCGCCACGACGTGGGCGGCTGGAAGCGCTGCCGCCGGACGATCTTCGCGTGGACCGTGTGTTCGAGATGATCGCCATCGGGGAAGAGATACACCGTGACCGGATCGCCAACCGCTCCCATCGGTACGTCGCCGAGCGAGTCGAACTGCGATGCGATCCCGGATTTCATCAGCCGCGCGCCGGTGAATCGTGCCTCGGCGACACGCGGCGGGTTGGGATCCCTGGTCACAAGTGCCTGCGCACCGAGCACGCCGGGAGCGAGGAGGAAGACTGCAAGCAGGCGGTGGGTTTCGATGGATCCCATGGCGATTACCTCATCATTGTTCCGGCAGCAGGACGAACCGCGCGACACGCGCCGGATCGAAGTATTGCAGCGCCGCGGCCCGGACCCGGTCGGGAGTGAGGGCGTCGAGGCGTGCGCTCCAGTCGAGCATCTCGGCAAGTGGCCGGCCGATCTCCGGACCATCAGGGTCGGCGTAGTCGGCGAGCTGCTGCATCCACCACTCGTTGGTCTTCACCGCAACTTCCGTTTCGCGGCGGGACTGTTCGGTGAACTTCTGCAACTCATCGGCCTTGGGACCGTCGGCCCGAAAGCTGGCAATGATCTGCTGCGCAGCCAACCAGAGAGTGTCGGCCTGCGCTGGTGCCGACTTGAAATCGATGATCGTGCGATAACGTTTTCTCGGCACGCGTTCCAGGGTGGTCGACACATCGACGCCATAGGTCGCCCCCATCGCCTCGCGCAGCTTGTCGAGGAGCCGCTCCTGAATGATCTCTGCCGCAGCGTCGCCGGCGAGATCGTCCGCTGGTCCCGCCGGATCGGCCGGTCCACTGAACAGCACGATCTGTTCGCTCACCGGCTCCTTCCCCTTGTGCACCACCTTGGTCACAACCGCAGCGGGGGGAAGTGGTTCCACGTCGCGCCACGCATGCTCGGTGCGGGACGACGGCAACCCGCCGAGCCATTGCTCCACCAGCGGCCGCAGCGAATCGACCTTGACGTTGCCGACAATGATGAAGACGAAGCCGTTGAAGTCGCGGTACCAGTCCCGGTAGATCGCGAGCGCACGCGTGGCGTCGAACGAATCGGCGCGCGCGGCGGTCATCGGGCGCGCGCGCGGTGATCCCTGGCCCAGTGTGTATGCGATCGTGTCGCTGAGCACCGCTTCGGGTTGCGCGCTGCGGTTCTGCAGGACGGTGCGCACCTGGGTGCGGAACGCCGCCACGGCGTTGGTATCGAGCCGCGGCGCCGTGCCGGTGAGCCAGAGGAGTTGCATTCCCGACTCCAGATCCTGCGGTGCGGTCACGAGACCAAGGCCCTCGCTGGTTTCGTCGACCTGCGGGAAGGCAAAGGCGATCTTGCCGGTCAACTTGCGCTTGAGCGACATCGCATCGAAGTCGCCGGCTCCGCTCTGCTGCATCACCGCCGTCGCGAACGCCGCGTTGGTGAGCTGGTCGTCGGGAATCAGCGACATGCCGCCGGCCGCTTCGCCGGTGACCTGGACCTGATCGGCCTTGAAATCGGTCGGCTTGATCAGCACGCGCACGCCATTCGACAGCTTCCAGTCGGTGACGCCGAGATTCGCGTAGGTGGTCTCGGAGACGATCTTCCCCGGTGGCGGGGGGTTGGGAACCAGCGCGGTGGTGACCGAATGTTCGACCCACTCCGGCAGCGTCATCGTGTCGGTGCGCGCCAGGATTGCGAGGAGCGAATCCCGGGTCGGCAGCGTCGCCTTCGCCTTGTCAGGCGCCACCACCGCGATGAAACGATCGTTGCCGTGCGCCATCTCGCGGATCGAGGCATTGACTTCGTCGACGGTGATCGTCGGGAGGATCCGCTTCGCCAGCGCGTACCGATCGGTCGCCGACACGACGGTGTTGCCGAAGAGATAGAACGACGTCGCGGCGCCGACGAAGCCGGCCGACTCGCTCTTCCCCACTTCCTTCGCCGCGTCTTCGCGTGCGCGAAGCATCGACGCCTTGGCCCGGTCGAGCTCGGCCGGGAGGACGCCGTGCTCCTCGAAGCGTCGGAGTTCGCGCAGCGCGGCCTCGAACGCGGCGGCGCTCTCCCCTTCCTTGGCGGTCACGGCGAGCTCGAACAATTGCAGGTCGCGGATGAATCCTCCCGGGCCGAAGAACGCCGTGACGAACGGTTCTGCCGGCCGGCGGCTCAGCTCCTGCATCCGCTGCGACGCGATGGTGCTGAAGAGCGAATTGATCTCGGTCCGCCGCTCGTCCGCTTCGGTGTGATAGTGCGTCGTGGGGCGGCGGACGAGGAGCTCGACTGATTCGGTGGTCTCTTCGGGATCGGTGATGATCGCCACGCGAGTCCCCGCGATATCCGGGACCGGTGCGTCGACGCGTGGCTTTTCCGGTGCCGGATTCTTCAGCGCGCCGAAGCGGCTCTTGATCAGCGCGCGCAACGAATCGAGCGGATAATCGCCGACCGCAATGACGCCGATCAGGTCGGGGCGATACCAGTCACGATAGAATCTGCGCATCGGCGCGGCGGTCGCCCGCGTGATGATCCCGGTGTCGCCGATCGGGAGCCGCACGGCGTAGCGCGACCCCTGGAAGAGGACCGGGAGTTCCTTGTCGCGAATCCGCGATCCGGCGCCGAGACCGCTTCGCCACTCGCCCAGCACGACGCCGCGCTCACCAATCACCTCGGCGCTGTCGAACTTGTCGCCGGACGCCCAGTCCTGCAGGATGTCGAATGCGCGGGCCACCAGCTCCGGCTTGTCGCTGGGTACGGGGAGGATGTATTCGGTTTCGTCGAACGACGTTTCGGCGTTGAGATCGGCGCCGTATTTCACCCCGATCGATTCGAGATACTTGACGAGGTCGTTGCGCGCGAAGTGCGTCGTCCCGTTGAACCCCATGTGTTCGATGAAATGCGCCAGGCCGCGCTGGTCATCCGCCTCGAGGATCGAGCCCGCGCGGACGACGAGTCGCAGCTCGAGGCGGTGCGCCGGATAGCTATTGTAACGAATGAGATAGCTGAGTCCGTTGGACAGGTGTCCCACGTGCAGCGCGGTGTCGGCCGGGAGACGGGGTGCCGTCGCCGGCGGATGGGCGGCTGGATGCTGTGCGGCAAGGCGTCCGGCCGCGACGATCATCGCGAGGATGGTGAGGCGCATCGTGATTCCCGAAGGGGTCGGCTGGAAGGTAACGGCGGGATCGACCTACACGTCGACTGACTCGATGGCTGGCGCGCCGTACCGCGCGCCGGACACGACGCATCGGAGATTCGGCGCGATCGCGACGTCGGCTGCCACGTGGGTATGACCGCACCACACCGTGAATTGCTGAGTCGGGTGCGCCGCGGCGAACTGCTGCAGAACCGCACCGGTCGCGCCGCACACCAAGATCGGGAGCCACGCCGGGTCGGCGAGGCGTCCCATGGTCGGGAGCGCCTCGGCAAACGGTGGGACGTGCGTCGCGACGATCACGTGGCGAGCCACCGTGACCGCGCAGTCGAGCAGCACCGCCAGGCGCGCTGCGTCGCCGTTCGCGAGTTCGCGCTTGACCGCGATTTTCCCCTGGCGCGACGCAAAGGCGGCGATCTCGGCGATCAGCTTGTCGTCGTTGAGTCGGAGCGGCGTGGCAAGGGGATCACCGGCCCGCCCATCGGCCCAGCCGTCGACGCCAATGAGGACAGTTCCGTCGCCGAGATCAACGACTCCCGCGGGCGGAAGCCAGGTGATATCCGGTCGTCTCATGTTCAGTTCGGCAACGGCGTCGCGGACCGCGGCAACGCTTGAACCGTAGTGATCGTGGTTGCCGAGGACGAGGTAGACTGGGCGCCGGACGGCGTCGGCGATGAACTCGAGATCGGCCACGAGGTGCGGGGCGATCGAGGTGTCGCCGGTCAGGATGACGGCCTGGCCGGGGAGTTCGCGCAATGTGGCGCGCAGGGTGTCGCGGCCATCGCCGGTGACGTGGTCGAGGTGGAGGTCGGCGGCCCGGAGAATCGTTCGCATGCTGAAAGGTACGGCTCTGTACCAATGCCCTAGACGGCGGCGGTTACAGGGGTTACGTCTTGTGTAACCGGTCAAAAAGTAGTCAAATTGGTACTTTACCCTAGGGATTCACTCTACCCCGTTAAGGAGGCTTCATGCTGGTGAAACTGCTTCGTGGAATGACGTTCGGCTCGACCGCCGCTCTCGGGCTGGCGATCGTGGCGCCCGTCGCGGCGCATGCGCAGGCGCAGACTGCAGGGACCCGGTTTGGTGTGGAGGCCGCCTATGCGGATCACTTCAACCTCGGCGTCGGCGCGTTCGTGAAGTTCCATCTGGCGGAATTGAGCGGGCATCCGATCACCGGCAGGGCCTCGTTCGACTACTACTTCCCCGGCAGTTACAACTATTGCGCCCTGGATGCCTGCGATGTGAAGCAGCACTATTTCCAGATTTCCGCCGATGGTCTCTACGACATCTCGTCAAAGGGCAACGTAAAGCCCTACGTCGGCGCGGGGCTGGTGTACTCGCATTACTCCATCGGCAACAGCGATAACTGCCCCGGCTGCGACTTTGGCAGCGGCGGCGTCGGCCTCGACATCATGGGTGGCTTGAATTTCATGGCCAACAGCAAGCTGATGCCATTCGTCGAAGCAAAGCTTGGCCTTGGCGGTTCCGTCGGCGCCTACGGCAGCGGCGAGTTCGTCCTCAAGGGCGGCATTCACTTCTAGTTCGTCGTCACGCAGCAGTTGTCCAGCCGGCGGCTCCCCTGGGGGCCGCCGCGCTGCTTTTCATCCAGCGCATCTAGCTTCCCCCCGATGTCCCTCCCGATCGAATCCGCCATTCCCGCACTGCGCGCCGCGCTGGCCGAGCATCGCGCCGCCGTGCTCGAGGCGCCGCCCGGCGCGGGGAAGACCACGCGGGTCCCGCTCGTGCTTCTCGAGGAGAAGTGGCTCCGCGGACAGCGGATCGTGATGCTCGAGCCGCGGCGCCTCGCCGCGCGAGCCGCGGCGTCACGAATGGCCTCGACGCTCGGTGAACGGATCGGCGAGACGGTCGGCTATCGCATTCGCCGCGAGACGCGCGTCGGTCCGTCGACGCGGATCGAAGTCGTGACCGAGGGAATCCTCACCCGGATGCTGCAGCACGACTTGTCGTTGGAGGGGGTCGGCCTCGTCATCTTCGACGAATTCCACGAACGCTCGATCGTCGGAGACACCGGGCTCGCGCTGACCCTCGCGGCGAGCGAATCGCTCCGCGCCGATCTTCGCATACTGGTGATGTCGGCGACGCTCGACGGACAACGCGTCGCGACGCTCATCGGCGATGCCCCGGTCATCCGGAGCGACGGGCGGAGCTTTCCCGTGACGACGCGGCATGCGCCGTCCCGCGACGGCGTGCGCCTCGACGCGCATGTCGCCGGCGTCGTGCGCGACGCACTCGCGGTCGAGAGCGGTTCGATCCTCGTCTTTCTCCCGGGTGCCGGCGACATCAATCGCACCGCCGACCGACTGGCCGGAGGGATCCCGGCCGACGTCACGGTGTATCCGCTCCACGGATCGATGGCGGCGGATCAGCAGGACGCGGCGATCGCTCCGGCTCGACCTGGGGAACGGAAGATCGTCCTCGCCACGAGCATCGCGGAGACGTCGCTCACGATCGACGGCATCCGGGTCGTGGTCGACAGTGGTGCGATGCGAATCCCGCGCTTTTCGCCGCGCACCGGGATGACGCGGCTCGAGACAGTTCGCGTATCGCGCGCCTCCGCCGATCAGCGCCGCGGCCGCGCCGGGCGCCTCGAACCGGGGATCTGCGTCCGCTGCTGGAGCGCCGCGGAGGATGCCGGCCTCGTGCCGTTCACCCGACCTGAAATTCTCGACGCCGATCTTGCCTCGCTGGCGCTCGATCTGGCGGCTGCGGGGTTCACCGATCCGGCGGAGTTGCGCTGGCTCGATCCGCCACCGGCGGCCGCCTTTGCGCAGGCCCAGGAACTACTGCGCCTTCACGGGGCACTCGACCTGCACAACCGGATCACCCAGCACGGCACCGCCATGGTCGAGCTCGGCGCCGAGCCACGCCTGGCGCACATGCTGGTCCGCGCACGGGAGGCGGGACCGCGGTCGATCGCGACGGCGTGCGCGCTGGTGGCGTTGCTGGAGGAGCGCGACATCCTGCGTGGCAGCGGTAGCGCGCCACCGGCGGATGTCACGCTGCGACTTGATGCGGTCGGCCGCGACGTCGATTCGATGCAGCTGGCAGGGGCGACCCTCGACCGGGGCGCGGCGTCGCGGATGAGAGAGAGCGCCCGTGAATGGGAGCGTCGCGTTGCGCTCGCTCGTGGCGGGCGCACCGGGGACGATGATCTCGATGCCGGTTTGCTGCTGGCGCTGGCGTATCCTGACCGCGTGGCGAAACGGCGCGACGCACCGGGGCGATTTCTCCTGCGCAACGGCCGTGGCGCGACGCTGCCGACAAACGATCCACTTGCCCATGCGGAGTGGATCGTTGCCGCGGCGATTGACGACGCGGGACGCGACGGACGTGTCACCCTCGCCGCGCCACTCGACATCGCGGAACTCATGGCGTGCGCGGCAGAGCAGGTCACGACGTCGGACGAGATCGCCTGGAGCGATGAGCTTCGCGGGGTCGTCGCACGCTCGCGAACGATGCTGGGCGCGCTGGTGCTCCGCGAGACGGCACTCGCCTCTCCCGATGCGGAGCGCGTGGGCGCTGCCCTTCGCGCGGGGATCGGTCGGATCGGCATCGACGCGCTGCCGTGGGGTGACGCAGTAACACTTCGAGCGCGGCTCGGGTTTGTCCACCATCATGACGCGTCGTGGCCAGACATGAGTGCTGACGCACTCGCCGAGCGGCTCGATGAGTGGCTCGGTCCGGACCTGGCAGGGGTGCGCAACCTCGATCAGCTCGCGGGCATCGACATGAAGAGTGCGTTGCTGAGGATGCTCGACTGGGAGCAGCGTCGTGCCCTCGACCAACTCGCGCCCGAGCGGATCGATGTTCCGAGCGGTTCGCGCGTTCAGGTCGACTACAGCGACCCCGCGGCACCGGTGGTCGCGGTGCGGCTGCAGGAGGTCTTCGGGATGACGGCGACTCCGACAGTTCTCGGCGGCCGTATTCCGATCACGATGCATCTCCTCTCGCCGGCGCGCCGACCGGTGCAGGTGACACGTGACCTCGCCTCGTTCTGGGCGAATGGCTATTTCGATGTGCGGAAGGACCTGCGCGGTCGCTATCCAAAGCATCATTGGCCCGACAATCCGCTCGAAGCCGAAGCGGTCCGGGGGCCGAAGAAACGGTCCTGAATCGGCTCCTTGGCCCGAGCCTCCGGGCGGCAGCTCCTTCGTCAACACTCCGTTAGAGCGCCGCGCGGCAGAAACCCGGCACAGGAGAATCACGTACCGCCGCCCATGCTCGCATTCGCATTGTTGCTTGCCGGCTCGATCCAGGGAGCCGGCCCAGGAGATCCGCATGTCTACGCCGGCCGGGCCGGCCAGACAGCAGTCAAGCCGCCGAGGCTGGACGGGGCGGCGACGATCGACGGGGTGCTCGATGAGCCGCAGTGGCAGCAGGCGGCGATTCTCACCGGATTCTCGGAATTCACCCCGGTAGATGGCGTTGCGGCGTCCGATTCCACCGAGGTACGGATCTGGTATTCGTCGACCGCCCTCTACATCGGGGTCAAGGCGCTCGACAAGAGCGGGGCGGTGCACGCCACCGTCGCGGCGCGCGACCAGATCTTCAATGACGACAACGTGCAGATCTACCTGTCGACATTCAACGACGGACGGCAGGCGACGCTCTTCGCCGTCAATCCGCTCGGCATCCAGGGCGACGGCGCGGTGAACGAGAACGGATCGATCTCGTGCAACGGCATGTCGAACTGTGCCACGCAGACGCGCCAGCCGCCAAATCTCTCCCCCGATTTCGTCTGGGAATCAAAGGGGCATGTCACGCCGGACGGATACCAGGTCGAGATCAGGATTCCGTTCCGGAGTATCCGCTTCCAGCAGGCGAAGACCCAGACGTGGGGACTCAACGTCTTGCGCGTGGTGCAGCGGAGCGGGGAAGAGCAGACGTGGACGGCGACGCGGCGCGGAGCATCGTCGTTTCTTGCCCAATCTGGCCAGCTCGAAGGACTGACCGACCTCGATGCGGGGCACGTCCTCGATGTCGTCCCCACCGTGACGTCGCGCGTCGACTACGGCCCGCCGCCCGGAAGCAGGGACTGGCAAACGAGCGGCGGGTCACCGCAGATCGGTGGGGATCTCCGATACGGGCTGACCCACAACCTCACGCTCAATGCGACGGCGCATCCCGACTTCTCGCAGGTCGAAAGCGACGTCCCGCAATTCGCCTTCGATCCCCGTCAGGCGATCTTCTATCCTGAAAAGCGCCCCTTCTTTCTCGAGGGCGCGGAACAGTTCGACGCGCCGTTCGGCCTGATCTACACCCGGCGGATCGTGCAGCCGGTCTTCGCCTCGAAGCTCACCGGGAAGACGTTGGGGACGCAGATCGGTGTCCTCGCCGCGGTCGATGACCGGCTCGCATCCAACTTCGGCGACAATCCGGTCTTCCTCATTGCGCGGCTCGCCCGCGATCTCGGTCCCGGGTCACGCGTCGGCCTCGCGTGGACCGAGCAGCACGACGGCCCGGAGACCAATCGGGTCGGTGGATTCGACGGGCGTATCGTGTTCGGCAAGGTGAACTCGATTGCGTACCAGGGCGCGTTCGCGCACGACGACAACGGCACCACCACCAACAACGGCGATGCGTGGGCGGTCTCATATCACCGCGACGGCGCCCACTTCCGCATGAACTACGGCTTCTCGGGGATATCGCCGGATTTCATCACGCGCTCGGGATTCATCGGCCAGGCGGGTGTCGGCAACGCGCAGCTCAGCACCAGCTACACCTGGCTCCGGCAGCATCGCGCCATCCAGTCGCTCACGTTCGAGATCGTCCCGTCGGCGCACTGGACCTACGAGGATCTGGTCCATGGCGGCCCGATGCAGAACCGGTACCTGCACTTCAATCTGAACGCGCGCATGCAGGGCGGCTGGGCTGCGGGGCTCTCGTATTTCCAGGAGAGCTTCGGCTACGACCCTTCGATCTTCACCAACTACGGACTGTTGCACCCCGACGGTTCGATCACGCCGTTCACCGGCGGCAACGACCGGCTCCCCAATCACGATTACGTGGCGTCGTTCAACACTCCGGCGTGGCGGCACTTCGATTTCGCGATGTTCGTGCTCGGCGGGCTCACCGACGAGAACTACTTCGAATGGGCGCGGGGACGAATCGTCACCGGGTCGCTGTCGGCGGACTACAAGCCGACTGACAAGCTCCGCTTCAATCTCAGCTACAACCACACCCAGGTCTTCCGGCCGAGCGACGGGTCGCGGGTGGTGACGCAGATCGTGCCGGTCTTCACGGCGATCTACCAGCTCTCGCGGGCGGTTCAGCTCCGGGTCATTTCGCAGTACGCGCTCAACGATCAGGATTCGTTGCGGGACGATTCGCGGACCAATCTCCCGATCGTGCTTCGCGGGGCGGATGGGACGTATTCCCGTGCCTCGGCGTTCACCAGCGGCGTGCTGCAGACGAACTTTCTCTTCACCTTCCTCCCGAATCCGGGAACGGTCGCATATCTGGGTTACGGCACCGTCGATCAGCGCCCGGATCTCGACGGCCGCGCTCTGCTCGGCCCGACGCAGAGCTCGTTCTTCCTCAAGGTGTCGTACCTCTTCCGAAGGCAGTGAGGCGGAGTGTGATCACCTCGGCGATACCAGCAACAGAAAGCGCGCGAACCACCTGGTCCGCGCGCTTCTGATTCTGAGCCGCCGGGATTTGGCGACTGGCCGAGCCTACCGCGGGATGATCGGCAGCGTCACGTAGGTCGGATGTGCCGCGTCGTGGAGAATTCGTTGATGCGCCGGGACGAACGTCGAATCGGTCTCGTTATTCCCCCCGGTGTTCAGGTTGCGGTCGTACTTGGGGAAGAGCGCCGACGAGATCGTCACGCGGAGCCGGTGACCTGGCGCGAACACCTTCGATGTGAACCAGAGGCCCATGTTGTACTCCTCCGGCTGCCCCTTCACGAGTGGCACCCCGTGGTCCATTCCTTTCCGGAACCGCGCTCGCACGAAGCCATCCTGGACTCGTTCGGCATGTCCGTCCGGGAAGACGTCGAGCAGCATCACCGCCCAGTCGGTGTCCTTTGCGTCACTCGACGCCCAGACGGTCGCCGTCATTTCGCCGGTGATTTCGAGGGGCCGCGTCAGTGGCTTCGACGTAAACACCAGTTCATCGGGCCGGGTAGCATTGAGCTGCGTGTAATCCTCGTTGAGCGACTCCTCCAGCTCACGCGAGTCGATCAGGTACGGCGTCGGGTCGCCGGGATTGTAGGTGAAGGTATCGGATGCGGCGCCCTTCGGCGGCATCGAGTCGAGCACGCCATTCCCGGAGCTGAGGTGCGCGTTGCCGGCGGACGACACAAACCACTTGGTCAGGTGCTGTTCCTTCAGGGGCCAGTCGCTTTCCTGCCGCCACACGTTGTCGCCTTGCACGAAGATGTCGACCGGCGGGAGCTTGTCGACCCCGTTGTTCCGGCCGAGGAGGTAGTGATCGAACCACCGGATCTGCAGGTCGCGATAGTTGTAGCGTGCGTCGGGGCCGTAATCGCCGGCGACGTAATCATTCCCCTTGTGTGCGCCGAGCCCCATGACGATGTGCCAGGCCGGATGATTCTTGACCTTGAGCAGCGCGTCGGTGTAGTCCATCGGCCCCCGCGAATCATCATGCCAGCCGGCAAGGGACATCGCGGGGACGTTCACCTTGTCGATGTAGGTGGTGGCCGCGTGTGAGCGCCAGTACGCATCGAGCGTCGGGTGCGCGACCCAGCGATCCCACAGTGGCACGTCGCCGCAACCGAGGCGTTGCGGAAGCGTCGACAGCGGCAGGTGGGTGATCGCTTCGCCGATGTCGAGATCAGCGGTGTTCTTCGTCGTTCCCTGCATCATGCATGCCCAGTCCACATTGATCGGTCCGAACGCCATCTCGGCGTACGGCTCGATCTTCCACGGATCGGTCGTGGCTGCCGACGGTGCGATCGCCGCGAGATGTGGCGGGGCGCTCACGGCGGCGTACCACGCCAGGCGTCCTTCGTCCGAGTGACCGATCAGCCCGACCTTGCCGTTGCTCCCGGGGAGCTTGGCGGCATCCTCGACCGCGTCGTATCCGTCCTGGATGTCGGCGGCATAGTCGCCGAAGTCTGCGGGGTTGCCGCTCGACTTGCCGCGGTACCGGACCAGCTGCCCCACGTAGATGTATCCGCGCTCCGCCCACCAGCGTCCCGCCGCGGGATTGGTTGCACGGTACGGCGAGCGCTGCATTACCACGCCGAAGGGACCGTTGCCGGCGGGACGGACGATGTACGTCTCCAGCTTGGCGCCGTCTCGCATCGTCATGGTGCTGGTCGTATCGAAGATCACGGCATACTGCGAGTCCGACGCCGGCATCTTCCAGACTTGATAGTCCTTCTCGACCACACCAGGCGTTGAGCGCGGCACGAAGCGGTAGCGGCGATTCGGAGGCGTATTGCCGGTGTAGAGGACGCCCTCGAGTGTGTCGCGGTGCCATGCTGCGCGCATCACCGTGCTGCCATCCTGCGACAGGATCACCGAATCACCGTTCAGCGCCACCTGGTTGACCTTGAGCACCGGCTGACCGGTGCGCCGTTCGATGAACCCCACATTCCCGGAGTCGCCAGCGGCAAAATGGGCGAACGCCATGCGCCGCCACCCTTCGAAGCCGAACTTCGGTTTCGCGCTGAGCGCGATGTAGACATCCCACTCGCCTGCGAGATTCCCGTTGCGGCGATTGCTTCGCGCGGCGAGCGTCGTTGTCGCCACAGCGAGCACGAGCACCACGGCGAGCCAGCGGGCACCGCGGTGACGCCAATGCAGATCCTTCATGCCACTACCCCCGTTTCAGGCATCGATTGCGAACGCCGCTGTGCGGCGATCAGGATTCCCACACCGACCAGATTCATCACCACGATCATCGCCGTGATCTTGAGCGCGAACCCGAGCACGCTCTGCACGTTGATGATCGGGAAGATCGACAGTACCACGTAGAGAACGGTCATCAGCAGCCCCGACCAGGATGCCACCCGCAGGAACCGCGATGGCCGTGGCGAGACGCCGCGCAATCCGAAGATCGGAATCGCGAACATCACGACATAGGTCAGCGCGTAGAAGATCCCGCCGGCGTTGAAGAGGAGCTGGAATGCTTCCGCCTGGCCGGTGCCGACGAGACTGAGCAGCGAGACGACGAAGGCGCAGATCGCCACCAGCACGATCGAATTGACCGGCGTGCGATACCGCGGATGCAGCTTGCTGAATGACGCCGGCAGGAGGCGATCCCATCCCGCCACCATCGGGAGCCTCGTGACGGCGGTGAACGAGACGCTGAGCTGGGCGACGCGCATGGCGAGCGTCATCAGGATCGCGATCGTCACCAGGGCTCCCGCAATGCCGAACGGACCGAAGCCGATGCGGAGGACCTGCGGCATCGGGCCGACGAGGTCGATGTCGTTGGTCGGGACGTAGGCGACGACCGTCGCCGTACCCAGAATGAAGAGGATCGCAATGATCGGCGCGGCGATGTACACCGACTTGCGCATCGCGCTCGCCGGCGCCCGCGTCTCGCCAGCGAGGATGGCGATGTACTCGAAGCCGCCAAGGGCGCCGAAGCCGAGCTTGCCGAGGATGTTGAGATTGTAGAGCGACAGCTTCGGCATCTCGGTCCGGAACGGGTGGAACTCGTGCAGGTGGCCGCTGGCGAGCCCGATGAACGGCAGGATGATCAGCGCGCCGAAGATGATCAGCATGAAGACGCCGCCGACATTGTGCACCCACTTGCCGACCGCGAGGCCGATCGTCGCGGCAACGGCCATCAGCGTGAGGATGATCGCCGACGACAGCGCGACGAACCAGGTGCTCGACGTCATCCACGCGGCACTCGGTCCGATGGCATACGCCAGATAGGTGGCGCACTGGATCCCGATCTCGGACGTGAAGAGGATCACGTAGAGCCAGAGATTCCACGCCAGCAGAAATCCCACGGTCGGATTGAACCCGAGCTTCGCCCACTGATAGAGGCCGCCTTCGAGCGGCATCAGCTGGTTGAGGTAGATCACGACGGCCGTCATCGGCACGTAGAACAGGATGAGCGCGAGCATCCAGAAGACCACATGCGACGGGCCGAGCTTGCCGGCGACGCCGATCCAGGTGAGGCCGATGATGAAGAGGATCTGTGTCAGTGCCAGGTCGCGGACGCCGAGCTCCTTCTTGAGCTCGGCGCTATGCGCTTCGACTCGCGCCTCTTCCTGGGCCAGACTCATGCCACCCCCTCGCCGAGCGCCTGCCAGAGCCGCGCCCACGAGGCGAGCCCCTCGTGCAGGCGGTGCACGCGGAAGAATTCATTGGGCGCGTGGAAGTCTTCGTCGCCGGTGGAGAACGAGAAGTACACGGTATCCAACCCCATGAGACGCTGGAAGATTTCGGCGAGGGGGACGGTCCCACCCATTCTAACGATCAACGGAGCCACCCCGTAAGTGGCAGCGAGCGCTCCGGCCGCGGCCTTGAGAACCGGGTGATCACGATCGATGTGCGCCGGCCGGGCACCGTGATCGGCGGGGCGCACGGTGAGTGTCACGCCGGGAGGGAGATGCTCCTCGAGGTGACGGGTGACCAGTGCGACGATCTCGTCCGGCTCCTGGTCGGGGACCAGTCGGCAGGTGATCTTGGCGTGCGCCGCCGACGGAACGACGGTCTTCTGCCCCGGGCCCTGGTAGCCGCCCCACATCCCGTTGAGTTCGAGCGTGGGGCGAGTCCACTGGCGTTCGAGCGTCGTGTACCCCGCCTCGCCGATCGCCGCGGGAGCACCGACCTGGGCGAGATACGATGACTCGTCGAACGGCAACCCGGCAATGTCGGCGCGTTCCGCCATACTGAGCTCGCGCACGCGATCGTAGAAACCCGCCACGGCGATGCGCCCATTCACGTCGTGCAACGACGCGATCAATCGGGCCATCGCATGCAACGGATTCGCGACGCTGCCGCCATGACGACCTGAATGGAGGTCCTTCGCCGCCCCGCGCAGCGTGAGCTCGAGCCCCGCCAGGCCGCGATTCGCCACCGTCAACGACGGTTCGTTGATCCGCCACATCGCGCCGTCGGCCGAGACCAGGACATCGGCCGCGAGCATCTCGCGATGTTGTACCACGAACCCCTCGAGGTGGCGCGACCCGATCTCCTCTTCGCCCTCGATCAGGAACTTCACGTTGATCGGCAGCGCCTTCTGCACGGCGAAGAACGCCTCGGCGACCTTGATCGGGATCAGCATCGGTCCCTTGTCATCGGAGACGCCGCGCGCGTACAGGCGACCGTCGCGCAGCGTGGGCCGGAACGGCGGCGACTCCCACAACTCGATCGGATCTTCCGGCTGCACATCGTAGTGCCCGTAGACCAGCACCGTCGGTGCGCCCGGCGCGCCGAGCCATTCGGCGTAGACGATGCTCGCGCCCGGCGTCGGCATGATCTTCACGGTGAGCGGGCCGGCACGCTCGAGCTTTGCCGCGACCCACGCGGCGGCGGTGTTGACGTCGGCAGCATGGGCGGGATCGGTGCTCACGCTTGGAATCGACGCGAATTCCACGAGCTCGCCGAGAATGCGGTCGTGATTCGCCGCGAGCTGCGCGAGAACGGCGTCGATCGCGGTCACTTTCCGCCGTCGATCGAGAGGACCTGTCCGGTCACCCAGCCGATGGATTCCGATGCAAAGAAGAGCACACCGTTGGAGATGTCATCCACCGACCCGAGCCGCTTGAGCGCGATCTTGTCGATGAGTGCCCGCTGTCCCTCGGCACCGTACGATTCCCACTGCCGCTCCGTCGTGGGATTCGACCGGACAAATCCCGGCGCGATGTTGTTGACGGTGATCCCCCACGGCCCGAGTTCGTGCGCCAGCTGCCGGGTGAGGCCGATCTGCGCCGCCTTGGCCGATGCATACGCCTGGATGCCGGTGAGTGAAATGCCGAGACCGGCGCCGCTCGAGATGTTGACGATGCGGCCGAAGTTGCCGCGCTTCATCCCGGGAGCCACCGCCTGGGTGCAGTAGAACGCGCCGCTCACGTTTACGTCGAAGATCGCCTGCCATTGTGCGGGAGTGACTTCTTCGAGCGGCTGCCCCACCTGGCCCAGTACACCGCCGGCGTTGTTGACGAGGATGTGGACCTGTCCCGCGGCCCTCGACGCATCAGCGACAACCTGGTTGACGGCGCTCGTGCTGCTCACGTCGACGATGCGACCGGTGCACTCGCCGCCCACTGACCGGCAAAGCCGTTCCGTCTCGGCCACCTCGTCGGCGAGCACGTCGCACGCCCAGACGGCAGCGCCATGTTGCGCGAGTGCCACCGCGATGGCGCGCCCGAAGCAATGAGCCGCGCCGGTGACGATCGCGGTTTTTCCATTGAAATCGAGATTCATGAGGCCAGTGTGTCGAGGTTGTCGAGAGCGAGCGGCCGGATGCCACGCTCGATGTCACCGATCAGCGTGACCACGCGCGACGTCAACGGCGTGGCAACGGCGCTCTCCGCGCCGAGGGTCACGACGATGCCGAGTTGCGCGTGCACTTCGGTGGGGCGCTTCCGGATGGCGAGGTCGCGCCAGATGCCGCTGTGGGTCTTCGCCGATTTGCGATTGTGTGCCACGAGATGGTCAAGCGACTGCTCCGCGGCCCCCGTCGGCGCGTCGGGGAGATACGCCGCCGGATCGAATCCGTCGAACGCTTCCGGGCGAATTCCGCGTGCCTTCGCAACCGCCAGGATTTCCCGCGCCAGCGCGATGTAGAGGTGCCGGTATTCCGGCCGCGCCAGCGCGTCGGCGATCGAATCGTTGGTGAGCGCGGTGGCGAACAGCATCGCGCCGTATGCTTCCTTCCCCCACAGATAGCCGAAGATGTTGTCGGTGGTGAAGGCGCGCTCGTCGAAATCGCGCCACGCGTCGCGCAGCGCGCTCACGCGCGGCGAGATTCGTGATGCTGGCGGCCCGAACGCTTCGCCCACCGTGACCGTGCCGCGGCCGCCGTAGAGGAGCACGCCGGGCTCGATATAGTCGGCGCCGAAGTTGACGAACGATCCAACGGTTCGCCGTTCGCCGGCGATCGTCGCGATCTCGAGTTCGTTCAAGCCGTTCTGCGCCGAGACAATGGCTCCGGAATCGGTGAGGTGTGGCAGCAGGGCCTGCACCGCGGGGACCGTGTGCTGTGCCTTGGTGGCGAGGACGATCGTGTCCCACGATCCGCGAATGGTATCGGGGGTCCACGCCGGCGCCGTGGCGGTGAAGTCGGCGATCGGTCCGGTGATGCGAAGCCCGGAACGGTTGATCGCGTCAACGTGCTCGGCGACGTTGTCGACCAGCGTCACGTCGTGGCCGGCGCGGGCAAGGAAGGCGCCGATCGTTCCACCGATCGCGCCGGCCCCCCAGATCAGCGACCGGCTCTTGGTCGTCACGACGCGCTACCGCCCCACGAACCGTCCAGGAGCGCCCGCGTTTCCTGCACCGCGACCTCCCAGAGTGCCAGCAGTTCGCTGTCGGGGCGCTCGTACCGGCCCCCGAAATTTCCATCGGGAATCAGGGAACGCATCCCTTTCGGGTCGGTCATCCGCACCCTGAGCATGTCGACCATCGGCCGCCCCGCGGTCGGCATCGTCACGCCCGGAAGGCGGGTCCACGGGAAGTTCTCCATCCACGAGCCATGCGAGGCGACCGGGTCGATCTCCTGCACCTTGGCCCAAGTCCTCGGGGCGTTCCACCAGTTGTGGAAGAGAACCTTGCAGCCGGGGTGGTCCGCCGCCCATTCCTGGGCGAACTGCTGCGCCGCGCCGTTCCCGCCGTGGCCGTTGCAGAGCATGATCCTGCGGAAGCCGCTGTGGGCCATTCCGTCAAGAATGTCGCGCACCATCGCGAGATGTGTTTCGACTCGAATCGAGATCGACCCGGGAAACTCCCGGAAATACGGAGTGACGCCGTACGAAAGCACCGGAAAGACCGGGATCCCGAGCGGTTCGGCGGCGTCGGCGGCGACTCGCTCCGGGAGGATGCAGTCGACGGTGAGGCGGAGATGGGAATGCTGTTCGGTGCTGCCGAGGGGAAGGACGGCGCGATCGTCGTGCTTGAGATACGCCTCGACCTGCATCCAGTTCATGTCGCTGATGCGCACGGGAATAGTCCGGGTCCGATTGGTTGTATTTGGAAGCGAGGGAGAATAGGCGGGATAGGGCGGAGAGGTAAGGGCTCGGCGTGAGCGGTCCGCGCGTTTGGCCATGCCGTTTCAATCAGGTGCGGGAATGGGCGAGTATCCGATCCCATCGGACCACGTCCCGATGACGGCGGTGTTGATGATCTCGTTCGTCGCGAGATCGATCGTGATGACCCGGTTGCGCCCCTGCAACGTCACGAAGGCGAATCGGGAATCGCGAGAGGTCGTGACGCCTTCCGGCGATGCTGAGCCGGCGACTTCGGCGGTTGGTACCAGGGAGTCAGGGGCAATCTTCAGCGTGCGGCGCAGCGTTCGCGTCGGCACATCGTACAGGCGCACTTCGTCGCGTACCGGATCGGTGATCACCGCGATCCTGCTGTCGGGGGTGATCGCGATGCGATACGCCAGGCCGAAGCCCCGCAGGGTATCGACCACGGCACCGCGGTGGGGATCGACGACCATCACCACGCTGTCGACATTGCTTCCTGCCCACACGCTCCTGCCGTCCGCCGCCACCGTGACTCCTTCCGGCTGGCGCGCGACCTTCACGACCTGTGCCGAATCACCGCTCGCGGGGTCGATGATCGCCACCGTGCCGCTGCCGATATTGCCGGTGTAGAGGCGATCACCGGCCGCGGTCGATGCGACGATGTGCGGCGCGCGACCCGAGGTCGGGAGCGTCCTGAGCACCGCTCCGCTGCGAAAGTCGACCAGCAGAACCGCTCCGCGGGTTTCGCAGGTGACCGCGACAACGGTATCGCCAGGCAGGAAGGTCATTCCGTGCGGTCGCTGGTACCCTTCGAGCGTGATGGTGCGGTCGACCGTGCGCGCGGCAATGTTGATGACGGTGAGCGTATTGCCGGGCTGTCCTCGCGCGCCGTAGTTGCTCACCAGCGCCCAGCGGCCGTCGCGGGATATTGCGACCTCGTGCGGCCCGTTGCCGGTGGGCAACGTGGCCCGCACCGAGCCACTTGTCGCGTCGAGAATCATCGCGGTGTTGTCGTTCATGTTGGCGACGACCAGCGTCCCCGACGGGCGGGACTGCGCCATGGCGAGCCGCGGAATGGTGCAGAGAGCGGCGATGGCAATGGCGCGTCGCATCACGCGGCTTGCGCCTCCGCGACGAACTCCTCGAACAACCTCCCCGCCGCGTCATCTCCACTGGCAAACATTTCGGGATGCCACTGCACGCCAACGGCAAACGCATCTCCGGTGAGCTCGAGCCCTTCGATCACGCCGTCCGGCGCCACCGCGGTGGCGACCATACCATCCCCGAGTTCACGAATGCCCTGATGATGCATCGAGTTGACCATCACGCGCAGGCGACCCTGCAGCGCATGGGCGAGGCGCGTATCGGGCTTCACGTCGACCGGATGCGCCAGATGGTTTCGCGCAAATCCCTGACTCGGGAAGAAATCGTGCTTCGCCGATTCCGGCCGATCGTGCGCGAGATCCGGCCAGAGCGTCCCGCCCGCCGCGACGTTCAACAGCTGGATGCCGCGGCAGAGCCCGAGCACCGGCTTCCCGTCGTCGAGCGCCCATTTCGCCAGCATCAACTCCGTCGCGTCGCGATCAGCGTCGAGCCGATCGAGCCGCCCGCCACGCGCCGCGCCGTAGACTTCGGGGTCGATGTCCACGCCGCCCGGAAAGACGATTCCCAGCAGCCCGTCGTACACCGCACGCAACGCCGCTTCATCTCCCGCAATCAGCGGCACCAGCACCGGCGCGCCGCCGGCATGGGTGAGCGCGCGGACATAGTGCTGGTTCATCACCCACGACGGCGGGAGGTCGGCGGGGACGCCATCAATCACCTGAAGTGTCTGGGTGGTGACCCCGATCACCGGCCTCGATCGCATCACAGCACTCCCTCGGCGGTCTCGCGCACCAACTGATCGACGACTGCCTTGAGGTCGCCGGTGGCGCGGAAGGTCGCCAGCTGCCGATCGGCGCTCGTCCCCCCCTCCAGCATCCGGAAGGCGTACTCCACTTCCCTGCGCGAGCCGAGCTCGTCGACGATGTCGCCGATGAACCACTCGATCAATTCGCGAATCAGGTCACGCGCCGGCAGCTCCTTGGCGTGACCGAAATCGATCATCCGTCCATCGAGCCCGAACCGCAACGCGCGCCACTTGTTCTCCTCGATCAGATTCGGCGAGTACTGGCGCCACGTCATGTTGTCGCGGCGCAGTTTCCACAGCTTCGCGATGATCGCCTGGAAGATCGCGCCGATCGCCACCGCTTCGTCCACGCGAGTGCAGACGTCGCACACCCGGAACTCGAGCGTCGGGAACTTGTGATGCGGCCGCACGTCCCACCAGAGCTTGCTTGCGTCGGGAATCGAGCCGGTCGCGACCATGACGTCGACGAACTCCTGGTAGTCCGACCACGACGCCATCGTCCGCGGGATTCCGGTGCGGGGGAAGGAGCGGAAGACAATGCTCCGGTACGACTTGAGCCCGGTGTTGCGGCCCATCCAGAACGGTGACGACGTCGACAATGCCAGCACGTGCGGCAGGAAATACCGGCAGACATTCATCGCGTCGATGCGGAAGTCCGGGTCCTCGATCCCGATGTGGACGTGCGTGCCGAAGATGAGCAGCGACTGCGCCAGTTCCTGCAGATCCTCCTTCACGCCGATGTAGCGCTCGAGCGGGGTGATCTCCTGCTCGATCCACGACGAGAACGGATGCGTACCCGCGGCCGCGATGACGAGCCCGTTTTTCGCGGCGAGATCCATCACCAGCCGCCGCAGGCGAATCAGCTCGGTACGCACTTCGCCCGCGGTGTGGCAGATCTTGGTGCCGATCTCCACCATCGATTGATGCAGTTCGGGCTTCACTTCACCGAGCAGCACCGAATCTTCCTGCAGGATCTCCGTGATATACGAGCGCAACTCGCGCGTCGCCGGGTCGATGATCTGGTATTCCTCTTCGATTCCGATCGTCAGTGACGGTGCCTTCATCGCGGCTCCACGACAAAAGTGGGAATGGTCGAACCGCCGCCCGCGGTGACATTGACCAGCGTCGACGTGGAGATCCGCGACAGCATCCCGTCGGCCCAGGCGCCGTGCCAGCAGAACGGCGCGGTGTCGACGATCCTGTCGTCGCGGGTCACCAGCCCGTCGATCACCGCCGCAAACGGCTCCGACGGCAGGGTGATCCGGCGTTGCACCACGTATGGTTCGGCAAGTGCGCGCGTCACGGCGATCTCCCATTCCGACGGGTCGACTTCCCAGCCGAGGACGATTCCCGATCCGCCATAGTCGTCGTTCGGCTTGAGCACGAGGTGATCGCGGTGCGCGCCGATCCATTCGACGAGATCGATCTCCGCGCCGCCGATCGTCGTGGAGCGTTCCTCGACCACCCGGGTCCATGGCACGTGCCGCGCGATCGCCTCCCGCTGCGGCCCACTGAACAATCGCGCATTGCGCTCGTCGGTCAGCACCGCGAGCGACGCCTTCTTGTGCAGCGGTTTGCACGAGAACGGGTTCACCATGCAGACGGCGCCATCGACGACGGCGCGCACCAGCGGATGGCCGAGTCCGCATTCCTCGATCAATTCGTGAATCAGGACGCGCTTGTATACCAGGTCGACCACCATCCCGCCCGCCTCGCGCAGCTCCCCGCCTTCATAGGTCAGCGCGTCCGGGGTGGTGATTGCGCAGTCGCATCCCATCGACTGGAAATACGATTGGCAGATCCGGAACTCCGGGACCGTCGGAACGTCGTGCCAGTCGACGATGGCGATCGACGGCAACGTCCGCACGCCACGGAAGGCGTGCCAGGTCTCGAGCAGCGTGTTGAAGAGATGATGCCGCGCAAAGAGCGGCTTCACCACCCAGTCCGTGCTGAACCGCCGCATCGCCGGCATGGCGAGAAAGAGCTCGGTCAGCACGTCGCAGTACCCGGTTCCCGCCGGTGTTTCGGCGTTGTACTCGGTGATCTGTACCACGCCATCCGCCGGGTCGACGAACGCATCGAGTCGCGACAGCGGGGCGATCGTCCGGAGCGCGGGTGACGATTCGAGAAGGGTCACTTCCCAGTCGTTCAACCGGAATTGCCCCCGAAAATCGGCGTCGGTCAGCGCTGCGTCGCCGATCACCCTGAACGCCGCGAGCAGGTCGGCCGACACCCCGCGAAGCGCCGCGTATTCGTTCTCGCGCATCAGGCGTGGACGAACCACCGTGCAGAGCGGCCGATCGCCGAAGGCGAGGCCCCGTTCGAGTTGGCGCGCGGCGAGCCACTCCGCCGACTCGATCGCGAGCTCATCAGTCAGGGCGTCGTGCCATGCGCTGATCGGATCGTTATTCACCGCGGCGATCCCCAAGGCGATCAGCGCGAGTCGCCGGCATCACGGAATCGCCAGCTCGCGGCCCGCGAAGAATGCCGAGGCCTTCGGCTTCGGGATTCGTCGTGGTTCGAGCGCCCGCTCGATCGCGACGTCGGCCATGGCGCGCACCGCCCAGTCGAAATACGCGGGTGTCAACGAATTGATGTCGAAGTCGGGGGCCGGATTCATGAAGTCGATCGCGTACGGCACCCCGTCCTTGATCGCCCACTCGATCGAGTTCATGTCATAGTCGAGCGCGCGCACCAGCGTGCGCGACTGCGCGATGATGCGCGCCCGCATTTCCAGCGAGAGGAAGGTGTCGTCAGCGTGGTACTTGCGTTCCTTGGGGTCGTACTTGATCGGCAGGATGTCGGTGCGCCCGATGCAGATGCAGCGCACGAACTCGTCCCACTCGATGAACTCCTGCACGATCATCGACAGGAGGCCGGACTCGTCGTAATGATGAATCAGTTCTTCCAGCGTGCGGCAGACGTAGACGTCGCGCCATCCGCCGCCGTGCGCGTCCTTGAGGATGCAGGGCAGGCCGACGTGGCGGATCACACCTTCCCAGTCGAGCGGATACTGCAGGTTGCGCAGCGACTCGTCGTGCTTGATCCCGGGGACGTACGCCTTGTTCGGCAGCGCGACGGTCTTCGGCGACCGGATCCCGCACGCTTCGGCGAGGGTCGCGCCAAAAAACTTGTCGTCGGCGGTCCACATGTATGGATTGTTTATGACGGTGACACCCTGCAGCACCGCGTGCTTGAGCCAGATCCGGTAGAACGGCACCTCGTGAGAAATCCGGTCGATTACCACGTCGTAGGGAATCTTCTCGTCGAGGGTTGGCGCGCCGAGGGAGACGTACTCGGCGACCACGCCGACGTCGCGCTTGCGGACTTCGTCGATGAACGCCGGCGGCCAGGACCATTCGCGGCCGACGAGGAGGCCGATGGTGCGCGTGGGGGAAGTGTGGGGCATCGCGGCTCCGGTGCGGGATCGACAGCGACGACGGGGAACTGCCGGACGGGTCGTCGCCGGCGCCATGGTCTCGCGATGAATCTATCGGGTTCCGGCGAGGTGGAGCGGGGAGCCGCGGGCGTCCTTACCTTGGAATCAACCATGCTGACCGTCCTGCTCGCGGTCCTCTTCGCGCGTTTCGCATCGGCCCCGCTCCCGGGCGTGGCGCAGGGAACATCCGTCCCCTGGCGGGTCGGTGAGCAGCTGGTCTATGGCGGGAGTTATCGTGTCGTCGTGCCAATCAGCATCGGAAAGATTTCCACGCTCTCCGTGGCGGGGATCGACACCATCGGCGGCATGCCGGCCTGGAAATTCTCCCTGATCACCGACATCTCGGTGCCGCTATACCACAATCACAGCGAACTTCTCTCGTGGACCGGCGTGAATGACTTCGTCTCCCGGCGCTTTGTCGACCGGGTGCACGAGAGCCACTACGACCGCGACGACGACTTTGCCATCCGCGCCGACTCAGGCTTCTATACCAATCACGGCGACACGAACCGGCACGCTACGCCGTCGAAACCCCTCGACGACCTCGCCTTCATCTACTTCCTCCGTCTTCCGTCAACGCCGCTCCAGCCGGGAAAGACGTACAAGCTGCCGCGGTATTTCCGCGATGACCGCAATCCGGTGCTGATCAACGTGCTCGATCGCGAGCCGTGCAAGCTCCCGGGGGGAAATCAGACGATGTGCCTGGTGATCTGGCCGGTCGTGGAGGATCCACCGCACGGCATGTTCATGAGCGGGAAGAACGCCCGCATCTGGATGACTGATGATTCGTTGCGGCTTCCGGTGCAGATCCAGTCCGGGTCGTACACGCTGTTGCTCCGGCAGGTGATCCTTCCCCAGCGAGCGCCGTGATCGCTAGTCGTGCCCACCGATGTACATCGCCAGCATCCGCTGCCAGAACGGCCAGTCATGCGCCCAGCCATCCCACACTCGCAGCGCGTTCCCGATTCCCTTGTTCCAGAGCAGCGTTGAGAACGCCTCGTTCGACGGGCAGAGCGAATCGTCGTGCCCCACGGCGAGGATGATGTCCATCCGCTGGAACGCCGCCATCCGCGCGGGATCGTGCTCGTTGGCCATGAACTCGGCGGGATTGCAGAAGTAGACCGGGCCGCCCAAGTCGCCGTGCGTCAGCCGACGGATGTCGGGGAGGCCGCTCAGTGACAACACCCGCGCGACAAGTTCCGGGTGCCGCATTGCAAACGTGATCGCATGGTACCCTCCGAACGACGCGCCCGCAGTGATCAGCGTCGGATCGGGATTGCCCGATGCGAGCAGCGGCAGGACTTCATCCTTGAGATATCCATCATATCGCAACTGCCACTCGGCACGTTCCGCCACCGGAATCGTCTCGTCGTACCAGCTCGCGTCATCGACGCTGGCGACGCAGCAGAGTTGCAATGCACCCGCCGTCAACTGCTCGCCGAGCACCTCGGGCATCTGCCGATCTTCCCACTCGTGATAGCTGCCGCGGGAGGTCGGAAATGCGAGCACCCGCGCACCGGCATGGCCGAAGAGGAGGAGATCCATCTGCCGGCCGCCGAGCGCGGGGCTCGCCCAGGAATGATGTTGGCGCTGCCACATGCGCCAATATTACTACGGCGCCTTCTGTTTCCCGGCCTTCGGCATCGACGCGGCCATCGCCATCAGCGCGCTGTCGTCGTTCGCGGCGAGCGTGGAAATCGCCTTCCACGTCGAATCCTTCTTCACCGCCGCCGCCATCCAGGCCCCGTGGGAATTCATCCCGTTCGCTGCTGCCATCGTCCATGTTCCGCCCGCGATCGCCGACGTCAGCGTGAGGAAGCGGATGTAGGTCGTGGCGGTGGTCATCGTTCCGCTGTCGGGTGGCATGCCGGCCTTCATCGCCGCAACCGCAGCGTCGTGTCCCTGGGTGACTTTCCCGGTTACATCGACATCCTGATAGTCATCAGCGATGACCGGGGAGATCAGCGTTGCATCGTGCTTGCTGAAGGCCTGGGCGTAGTCGGCGGCAATCGCGCGAATCGCGGCACTGTCCGCCGCCGTGCCCGCCACCGGTCCGCCGGCACTTGGCGCCGTTGCGCACGCCGCCAGCGCACCGAGTACCGCACTCCAGATCAGCTTCTTCATTCGCATCTCTCCTCCGGCTCGATGAAAGGGATGAGGGCCTCGGTCGATATCATACGGCGCGGAACCGCGATCCGTAAGCATCGTCGCATCGCTGCGACGGATTGCACATTCGGCGCATCCTCACTCCCCGAACACGCCAACCACCAACCAGCAGCCGCCCGGCGATTCGCCCGGCCTGGAAAGGGGAGACAATGATGATTCGAATTGCCGCCGCGATGATGATGGTCGCGGCAGGCGCCACGCGGCTGTCGGCGCAGGACCCGATCGCCGGCAAGTGGAGCATGGATTACCCGACCGCGATCCGCAGCGAGAACGGCGAAGAGACCGTCGTCTCGAGCCGGAAGGCGACCTTCGATTTCACGATGCGCGGCGACTCGATCGCCGGGACGTGGACCCTCGCCCCCGACAGCACCGGCACTGCGCCGAAGCCGCTCGCCGTTCACGGCGTGCGCACCGGCACGTCGTACACCATCGAGACCGAACCGGTCGACCGTCACATCGTGATGAACGGCGACGACCACACCATCCGCATGGCGACGAAATACACCTTCGAAGTGCACGGTGAGCAGCTGGCCGGCGCGTCGACCCTCTTCGCGGTCGATGGATCGATGGACATGCCGAGCCGGCTCTTCGTCGCCGCCCGCGAGAAGCCGTAGCGGCGGCTTCAGCGCTCCCGCTAGTCGTTCCGCATCACCGTGGCAGGGTCGACATGGAGCGCACGGCGCGCAGGGACCACGGTCGCGACGATCGCCGCGACCAGCAGCAGTAGCGGCGCCGCGACGAAGGTGACCGGGTCGTGAATCGCGACGCCGTAGACCAGCGATGACGTGACCCGGGCGAGTGCCCACGCACCGGCGAGTCCGACCGCAATCCCGATCGTGGCGACGATCGCCATCTCGCGTGACAGCAACGCCATCAGGTCGGCGCCGGAGGCGCCGAGTGCAGAGCGGATGCCGAGTTCGCGGCGCCGCTGCGTGACGCCGTACCCAGCCACGGCGGCGACGCCGACCGCCGCAAGCACGAACGCGAGTGCTGCGAACACGCTCAGCAGCAGCGTGTTCGTGCGTCTCGGCGCCAGCGACCGCCCGAGCACGTCGGTCATCGTCCTCACATTGTAGACCGCCTGCGTCGGATCAATCGCACGCACAGCATTGCGAATCGCGTCGAGCATGGCGGCAGGCGCCATCGTGCCGCGCGCGACGATCGCGACGTTCGGCGGCGTCCACTGCGCCATCGGCATGTACATCTGCGGCGTCGGATCGACGTCGAGCGTCGATTGGCGAGTGTCGGCGACGACGCCGACCACGGTGATCGGCGTGTTGGGGTCGGAGCGGAATACCCGGCCGAGCGGTGATTGTCCCGGCCAATAGTGGCGTGCCACCGACGTGCTGATGATCGCCACGGACGGGCCGCCGGAATCGTCGGTTGCGGCGAAATCGCGCCCGGCAATCACCTTGATGCCCAGGGCGGCGAAATACCCGGGCGAGGCGAAAAGATCCCGGGCGCCCACGTCATCGTCATGCGCGGGAACCCCGTCCGCCGTGATCTGGAGGGCGATGCCGCCGCTACCGCTGAGCGGCAGGTCGTTCACGGCGCCCGCGGCAACGATCCCCGGCGACGCGCGGAGACGATCGAGGATCGCGTTGATCTCGACCCGCTTGCGCCCCCATGGAATTGACGAGGGAAAGGTCAGTTGCAACGTGCCCGCATGTTCGACCTGCATCCCGGAATCCGTGTCGAGGAGGCGCGCGAACGAGCGCAGCATCAATCCGGCGCCGATCAGCAGCATCACGGCGAGGGCCAGCTCTGCGCCGACCAGCAGCCGTCTCGACATCCCGAACGCGGCCCCCGTCGAACCGTGGCCGCCTCCGGACTTGACGGCGCCACTGAGATCGCCTCGGGACGCGCCGAGCGCCGGCCAGAGTCCGAGGACGATGCCCGTGAGCAGTGCGAGTGCCGCCGCAAAGGCGAGGAGGCGCAAGTTCACGCCGATCGGCGCGACGCCCGCGAGTTGATGCGGTATCAGCGACGCAATGACCCGCAGCGCCGCCGGCGCGGCCGCGACGCCGATCGCCGTCCCCATCATCGCGAGCAGCACGCTCTCGGTGAGGAGTTGGCGCACGATTCGCGATCGCGTGGCGCCGAGCACTTCGCGCACCGCGACTTCCCGTCGACGCGTGCTTCCCTGCGACAAGAGCAGATTCGCCACGTTGGCGCACGCGATCAACAGCAGCAAGCCCGTCGCCCCGAGCAGCAGCACCAGCGCGGTGCGCCGGTCGCCGACGAGACCCCGCTGCAGCGAAATCATCCCGCCGCTCTTTTCGAGGTCGTGGAGCGAGTCGTGCAGATACCCTTGCCCATTGGCCTCGCCCTTGAGTCCTGGTGCCAGTCCCTGACGCCAGCGCGCCAGCAACTGATGCGATGCCGTGGTGGCCGATATCCCCGGCGCGAGCCGCGCGATCACCGAGGATGGCAGGTAGTTCCGGAACGCCTCGAACGACTCGAACGTCGTCGGCAACGTCATCGGGATCCAGAGATCGGCCTCCTCCGGGAAGGAGAAGCCACGCGGCATCACCCCGACGACGACGTACGGTTTGGTATTGAGGATGATCGACCGTCCGATCATCTCGCGGCCGCCGAATTGCCGCTGCCACAACCCCCACGAGAGAAGCGCCACGTGTGACCGACCAGGCACCCCCTCCTGGGCTGCGAACGTCCGCCCGATCGCGCTGCCAATGCCGAGCGTGGCGAAGAAATTCGTCGTGACCGCCGCGATCGTCAGTCGCGTCGGCCGCTCGGCATCGCCGAGATTGAGACCGCCGACGGCGTATCCGGCGGCGCTGGAGAACACGTTCGGCATCGCATTGGCGTCGTTGAGGTCGACGAAATGCGTGGCGGATTTCGGGAAATGCTGTGTCGGTCCCGGATCGAACGGGATATTGACGTCGGGCAGAATCACGAGCCGGTCGGCATGCGGAAACGGCAACGGTCGCAGGATCGCGGCATCCACCGCGGAGAACATCGCGGTCGTCGCCCCGATGCCGAGCGCCAGCACGATCACCACGGCGGCGGTGAATCCCGGACGTTGCCTCAACCGCCGCGCCGCATAGCGGAGATCCTGCTGCAGTGTCTCCGCCGCCGCGAATCCCCATATCTCGCGGCTCGACTCTTCCACGTTGGTCGCGTTGCCGAATCGTCGCTGCGCCATGGCGCGCGCGTCGGCATCGGAGATCCCCGACCCGGCCAGCTGTTCGGCACGCAGCGCCCGGTGCAACCGCATCTCCTCCTCCAGCTCCCGCGACGCGCGATCGCGAAAGAGGAACAGCTTGGCGCGACGCCACCACGACAGGTCAATCATCACGCCGGCTCCGGATGGAGGACTCGTGCAATGGCCCGGCTCACATGCCGGTAATCGTTGAGCTCGCGGGCAAGCTGCTTCCGTCCCGCCGCCGTGAGCTGGTAATAGCGCGCGCGGCGATTCTCGGTCGTCCGCCCCCACGTTCCCGTGATCCATCCCTGCACCAGCATCCGCTGCAGCGCGGGATAGAGCGACCCCTCCTCGACCCGCAGTACGTCCGCCGAGGTGTGCTGGATCGTCTCGGCGATTTCGAAGCCGTGCAGTTCCTTGTGGTGCGCCAGCGTGCGGAGGATCAGCATGTCGAGGGTCCCCGGCGGGATCGGATGGCGGTCGGAAGTCGTCATGACATAGATGATCTATGTTATCCGGTCGTCGCGCAACCCCGGGCCGGTCGCCGCCGCGGATCTCCCCGGGATTGCGACGCCGTCACACCGTCGTCATGATCGGGAGGCGATCCTTCTCTGATCCGATCCGGAGGGCTGATGAACGACACCCCGCAACTGTGGACCCGCGGCGACTATGCCATCTCGACCGACCGCGCCCGGCTCGACCTCGACGCCGCGCTCGAACTCCTCCGCACCACCTTCTGGGCGCGCTCGATTCCGGTCGACGTCCTCGCGCGTGCGGTGGAGAATTCACTCGCCTTTGCGCTGTACCGCGGCAGCACGCTGATCGGGTTCGCCCGCGTGGTGACCGATCGCGCCACCTACGGCTACGTGACCGATGTCGTCGTCGCCGACGGGCACCGCAACGCCGGACTGGGACAGTGGCTCACCGAATGCGTCATCGCACATCCGGATCTCCAGCAGCTGCGCCGGCTCACCCTCCTGACTCGCGACGCCCGCACGCTGTATGAACGCTGCGGCTTCGCGGTCGGCCCCGATGCAACGCATGTCTACATGGAGCGCACCCCGTGACACCGTAATTCGCCGCTATTCCACGGCGATCTCGACATCGGCGTCGTCGCCCTTGTGGAGGAAGTACACCAGCGGCAGGCCGACCAGGAAGAGAATGGCGACGAGCTGGAAGAGGTGATTGTACGCCAGCGTCGCCGCCTGCTGCTCGGCGTCGGTGTTGAGAATCTGCAGCGCGCGTTGATGCGCCAGCACCGGATCGGCGCCGGCCCGCATCAGCGCGGCGGTGGTATTCCTGATGAACGCACTCGCCTGCGGATTGGCGACCCCCGCACCCTGCGCCAGGATGTCGTGATAGCGTGTGGTGGCCGTCGTGAGCTGCGTCGCGGCAATGGCGATGCCGATGCTGCCGAACACCTGGCGCACCACGTTGTACAATCCCGTCGCCTGCGTCATCTGCGGTTTGGGGATCGTCGCGAGTGCCGCGGTCGATAGCGCCACGAAGATCAACGAGAAGCCGACCCCCTGCCACACCTGCGGCCAGATGATGTCGCTCATCCCGACGTCGGTCGTCAGGTGCGAGATCGCCCAGAACCCGTACGCGGTGACGACGAGCCCGGCACCGACGAGCAACCGGGGGCCGAGCCGGTTGTAGAATCGCCCGCCGATCGGCATCAGCAGCGCCATCGCCAGCGAACGCGGCATCATGGCGATCCCCGAATGCGTCGCGTCAAATCCGATCAGGTCCTGCAGGAAGAGCGGCAGCAGGAAGAGTGAGCCGTTCAGTCCGAGACCGAGCACCCCTCCGATCGCGGTGGCGGAACTGAAGGAGATGTTGCGCAGTATCCGCAGGTTGACCGCCGGGCGCTCCGCCGCAAGTTCTCGCCAGACGAAGAGGAGCAGCCCGACCGTTGCGATGATCGCCAGTCGTACGATGAACGCCGACTGGAACCAGTTCTCCCGCTCTCCCTCCTCCAGCAACAGTTGCAGCGCTCCGAGCCCCACCACGAGCAGACCAAGCCCGGGGAAATCGATGTATCCCTTCTCGCGTACCAGATACGGCGGATCCTTGATGAACCGCGTCACCATCATGACGTTGATCACGCCGATCGGCACGTTGATGTAGAAGATCCACGGCCACGAGTAATTGTCGGTAAGCCAGCCGCCCAGCGTCGGCCCGAAGGCGGGAGCAAGCACGACGCCGAGGCCGTAGATCCCCATCGCGATTCCCTGTTCCTCACGCGGGAAGCTCTCGCGCAGAATGGCCTGCGAGACAGTGATCAGCACGCCGCCGCCGATCCCCTGCAGGATGCGGAAGGCGACCATCACCGGGAGCGTTCGCGCCAGACCGCACGCCATCGACGCCATGGTGAAGAGGACTGCGCTCGCCATGTAGAAGTTTTTCCGGCCGAATCGCGCGCTCAGCAGCGCCGTGATCGGCATGACGATGACGTTGGCGAGGATGTATCCGGTGACCACCCAGGTGATTTCGACGATCGTCACGCCGAGCGAGCCGCTCATGTCGGGCAGCGCAACGTTGACGATGCTCGAATCGAGCGCCGCCATGATCGAGCCGGTCATGACGCTGGCGGTGATCAGCCATTTCCCGGAATCGGACGCGGTGGCCGAGCCGGGCGGCGTCCTCGTCGCAGCAGGCGGACCGTCCCCGGGTGTCATGTCGTCCTCTCTAGATTGCGCCGCAATGACTTCGGCCCCAGTTCCGGCGCGGCGCAGCGTTCCCTCGCTGGCCCGCGCCCTGCGCCATCGCAACTACCGTCTCTTCTTCGCCGGGCAGGGGACGTCTGTGGTCGGCACCTGGATCACCCGTGTCGCGACCTCCTGGCTCGTCTTCCGCCTCACGCATTCTGCCGTCCTCCTGGGCTTCGTTGCCTTCTTCGGACAAGTCCCGACGTTTCTCCTCGCGCCGATCGCCGGAGTATGGGTCGACCGGCTCGACCGATACAAGGTGCTCTTCGTCACCCAGACGCTGGCAATGTTGCAGTCGTTCGCGCTGGCGGCGCTGGCGCTCACCGGGGTGATCCAGGTCTGGCACATTCTCGTGCTGCAGGCGTTCCAGGGAATGATCAACGCCTTCGACACGCCGTCGCGCCAGAGTTTCCTGATCGAGATGGTCGACGATCCCGCCGATCTCTCCAACGCCATCGCACTCAATTCGACGATGGTCAACGCCGCGAGGCTGATCGGCCCGGCGATCGCCGGCGCGCTGATCTCGTCGGTCGGCGAAGGGTGGTGCTTCCTGATCGACGGCGTGAGTTATCTCGCCGTGATCGGCTCGCTCTGGCTGATGCGCGTTGCGCACGAAGTCCGCGAATGGCGCGACACGCGGGTCTGGGACGAGCTCGTTGCTGGTGTGCGCTACGCAGGCGGCTTCCCGCCGATTCGCGCCATTCTCCTCCTCCTCACGCTTACCAGCATCGCGGGGATGCCGTATTCGACGCTGATGCCGGTGATCGCAAGCGACGTGCTGCACAGCAACGCACTGGCATATGGCTTCCTGATGGGTGCCGTCGGCGTCGGCGCGCTCATCGGAGCGCTGCATCTCGCGTCACGCCGGTCGGTGCGCGGCTTGGGACGGCTCGTTCCGCAGGCGACGCTCACCTTTGGCGGCGCGCTCGTCGCCTTCTCCTTTTCGCGGAACATATTTCTCTCGATCGGGCTCCTCCTCTTTGTCGGCATCGGCTTCATGACGCAGATGGCGGGGAGCAATACGCTGCTGCAGACGCTGGTGCGCCCCGAGATGCGCGGGAGGGTGATGGCGTTCTACACCATGGCGATCATGGGAACGGTGCCGTTCGGAGCCCTCCTCGCAGGAGAACTCGCCGCCCGGATCGGCGCGCCGCACACCATCCTGGCCGGCGGCCTCACCTGCGTGGCGGGCGGACTCGTCTTCCTGCGGATCCTTCCCGGTCTCCGCGAGCATGTGCGCCCGATCTATATCGAACGAGGGATCATTCCACCGACGGAGGAGCCATGACCTGACGTTAGCAAGCACTTGCATTTCATTGCCGCTTCGGTACTTTGCCCCTCCCATGCCTACCCGCGATTCCCTTCTCGATGTGACCGCCCGGCTCTACGCCGAGTACGGGTGGAGAGGAACGACGACCCGCCGGATCGCCGAAGCGGCCGGCGTGAATGAGGTCACCGTCTTCCGGCAGTTCGGTTCCAAGGAATCCTTGCTGCTGGAGGCGATCCAGCATGCATCACAGCAGGTCCCGGCAACGCTTCCGGGCGTTCCCTCCGATCTCCGGAGCGAGCTGGTCCGCTGGGCGACCGCGCACCATCGGTCGATCGCCCAGAAGCGCGGGATCATCCTGAGCTGTCTCGCCGAGGCCGAAGAGCGGCCGGCGCTCGCGCCGCAGGCGTGCGAGGGGGGCCGCGTGGCACGCGAGGAATTGACCGCCTATCTCCGTCGCGCCGCGGACCGCGGGCTGATCACGCTGCCGCGGCTGATCGATGCCGGTGCCGCCCTGCTGATGCGCAGCGTCTTCATGGACGCAATGACCCGCGACGTGATTCCCGAAGTGCACGCCATCGATTTTCCGACGCTGATTGACTGCCAGGTCGAACTCCTGCTTCGCGGCCTCGGCGCCGGGGAGGACGCATGAAATCACTGCTGTGGGCAGCCGTTTTCCTCGTCGCCACGGCGACCCGGGCCACCGCACAGGGAGGGCCGCTGTCGCTCTCGCTCCAGGAGGCGCTGGCGCGCGCCGATCTGGCATCGCCGGCTGTGGGCATTGCTCGCGCAGGGACGACCAGTGCCCAGGCGAGCTGGCTGCGGGCGCGATCGGGGTACCTCCCGCAGATCAATGGGAGCGCGACGTACACTCGCACGCTCAATTCGGAATTCTCCGCCTTCGCAGCCTCGAACACCGACACCTTTCCGACGCCGGTCAACTGCCATCATTTCGCGCCGAATCCGTCGCTGCCGCTCGCCGACCGGCTCGATTCGCTGGAGCACGCCCTCGACTGCACCGCGAATGGATCGGGCTTTTCGCTGGCGAACCTGCCGTTCGGACAGGCGAACACCTGGAACTTCGGGTTGTCGGGATCGATGACGCTCTTCGACCTGAAGGTTGCCGGTCAGGTCGCCACGGCGAACGCTGGTCGTGACCAGGCGTCGATCGAAGTCGATGCACAGCGCGCCGCCGCCGTGCTCAACGTGGCGCAGGCGTACTTCGACGCGCAGCTGGCGCAACGGCTGGTCGACATCGCCGATTCGACGCTGGCACAGGCGCAGCGCACCTTTGAGCAGACCCGTCTCGAGCGGCAGGTCGGCAACGCCGCCGAATTCGATCAGCTCCGCGCCGGCGTGGCGCGCGACAATCAATCGCCGGTGGTGATCCAGCGCCGCGCCGACCGGGATCACGCCTTCCTGCGGTTGCGGCAGGTGCTCGATCTTCCCGCGTCGACGCAGCTTGTGCTCACGACGCCGCTCACTGACACCGCGACGGCGCCGCTCCCCGCATACGCCGCGCGCGTCGCGGCGGCGAACGACACGGCGGTCGACGCGCGCGCACCGGTGCGCGAGGCACAGGCTGCGGTGCGGGCGAGCGACGGCCAGGTACGCACGGCGCGGGCCGAGCGGTTGCCGGCGGTGTCACTGTCGAGCACGTACGCCAAGATCGACTTTCCCCAGGACGTCTTCTCATTCAACCGGTTCCTCACCGACTGGTCGGTCAACGTGCAGATGACGGTGCCGATCTACGACGGCGGCCGGCTCCACGCCGATGTTCTCGCGGCCGAAGCGGCGCGCGAGCAATCGGAGATGCGGCTCAAGGAAGCGCGCCAGCAGGCGCAACTCGAAGAAGGTGATGCGCGCACCCAGCTGGAGAGCGCGCAAGCGGCGTGGACCGCGTCGCTTGGCACGACGGCGCAGGCTCAGCGCGCGTACGATATCGCCGAGCTTCGGTACCAGAACGGGCTCTCGACGCTGACAGAAGTCGCCGACGTGCGGCTCCAGCTGGGTCAGGCCGAGGCGAACGGCGCCCAGGCAGCGCGCGACCTGCAGGTGGCCCGGATCAGGATTTCGCTGCTGCGCGACCTGCCGTTCAATACCGGCCTCTCCGCGGGGACCGGCGGCGCCGGCGCAGGGACAACTCCCGCCGCGACGCCGGCCACGGCACCCGCCGCCAATCAGGTGAATCCTGCGAATCCGGCGACAGGTACAGGGCGCCCGGCCGGAACCGGTTCTTCCATCGGCGGCGGAGGGAAGTGATGCGCATCGACGTGTTGCAGCTGCGACTCCGCACCCTGATTGCAGCCTCGGCGACTGTCGCGACGATCGCATCGTGCGGCGGCAAGAACACCCCGGCGACCACCGCGGCGGTCCCACCGGTCGATGTCGCCTCGGGGAATGTCGCCGTTGCCGACTCTGCCACGGTGGAAAGCGGTCCCGCGATTTCCGGCACGCTGACTCCCGATCGCTCCGCCCAACTCAAGGCGCAGGCGGCCGGGACGATCGAAGGGATGTACGTCGACGAGGGTGCTGTGGTGCATGCCGGCCAGGTGCTGGCGTTGATCGACACACTCTCCCTCGCCGAGGCGGCACGATCGGCGCGATCACAATTGACCAGCGCGAAGCTCGCGGCGGATGTGGCGAAGCGGAACTACGACCGGAACGTCAATCTGCACGCCGCCGGTGCGATCGCCGACCGCGATCTCGAGGTGGCGCACAATCAATCGGTCGCAGCCGACGCGGCAGTCGCCGATGCGCAGAGCAAGCTCACGACGGCGGAACGACAGCTCTCCAACGCCATCGTCCGCGCGCCGTTCAACGGCCAGGTCAGCACCCGCCCCGCCAACACCGGCGATGTGCTGCAGCTCGGCAATCCGATCATGACGATCGTCGATCCGAGCGAACTCGAACTCGATGCATCGGTCGGCGCCGATTTCATCTCGAGGATCAAGGCCGGCACCAAGGTCGACTTCTCGGTCAACGGCAATCCCGGGCACACCTTCACCGGGCACGTCGCGCGGATCAACCCGACGGTCGACACGGTGACGCGGCAGGTCCGCCTCTACATCACCGTGCCGAATCAGGACCGGTCGCTTGCCGGAGGGCTCTTTGCGCAGGGACGGGTGGCGCTGTCGGTGGTGCACGGGATCGCAATTCCCACCGCTGCGCTCGATACGCGCACCGCGAGCACCATGGTGCATCGCGTCCGTGGCGGCAAGATCGAGGACGTGAACGTATCCCTCGGCGTGCGCGATGACCTCGCCGAGCGAGTGCAGGTGCTGAGCGGACTTTCCGTCGGCGATACCGTTCTTCTCAGTGCCGCGCTCGGCACGCCGGCCGGTACGTCCGTGCGCGTCACGCAGGGAGATCACTGACGATGGCGGGGCACGACGTGCCGCAGCACCGGATGTGGATTTCGGATTTCGCGATCCGCCGTCCGCTGATCACCGTCGTCACGATGATCACCCTGGTGGCGTTCGGGGTGGCAGCGCTGATCAATCTGCAGACCGATGAATTCCCCGACATCGCCCAGCCGGTCGTCGGCGTCACGATCACCTATCCCGGCGCGGCACCCGACGTGGTCGAACGCGAGATCATCGATCCGGTCGAGGAAGCGATCTTCGGGCTCTCCGGCGTCGACCGCAACAAGACCACGGCGAACGCCGTCGATGGCCTGGCACAGTTCACCGTCTTCTTCGACTTCAGCAAGCCGGTCGCCGAAGCAGCGCAGGATGTCCGCGACGCCATCTCGACGATTCGCAGCAACCTCCCGGCCGAGATGGATGATCCGGTCATCTCGCGATTCGACCCGAGTGAACAGCCGATCCTCTCGCTCACCGTGACCGGCGCGGGGATGGATGCGCGCGCACTCACCCAGGTCGCCGATCCGACGGTGGTGCGCGCGCTGCGCGGCGTTCCCGGTGTCGCCCAGGCGACGGTCGTCGGTGGGTCGTATCCCGAGATGACGGTGCAGCTCAAGCCCGACGCGATGCAGGCCGCCAGCGTCGGCGTCAACGATGTCGTCGCAGCGCTCGGCAGCGAGAATCTCGCCGCGCCGGTCGGCCGCCTCAACGGCGCGTCGACCGAAGAGTCGATCCGGCTGCGCGGCCGCCCCGAAGACGCCGCGGCGTTCCGGCAGGTGGTCGTCGCGCAGCGCAACGGTTCGCTCATCCGCCTCGGCGATGTCGCCGACGTCTTCGAGGGGAACGAGGAACTCCGCACCGCGGCCGACTTCAACGGCAAGGCGGCAGTCGGCATCGAAGTGAAGAAGTCGAAGGGGTATTCGACGACGCAGGTGGTTGATGAATTGAAGACCGTGATCAATCAGATCCAGCCGACGCTCCCCCGCGGCGCCACGGTGGCGATCGTGCGTGACGCCGGTGTGCGTGTGTCGCGCGCGGTGGAGAACGTGCAGAGCGCCCTGATCGAAGGGGCACTCCTCACGGTGCTTGTCGTCTTCCTCTTCCTCAATTCGTGGCGGTCGACCGTCATCACCGGTCTCGCGCTTCCGGTCTCCGCGCTGGCGAGCTTCATCGCCGTGTGGGCGTGCGGCTTCACCCTCAATACGATGTCGCTCCTCGGCCTCTCGCTCGCGATCGGCATCCTGATCGACGACGCGATCGTGGTGCGCGAGAACATCGTGCGACACGTGGAGATGGGGAAGGATCACCTGCGCGCGGCGCAGGAGGGGACCGCCGAAATCGGGATGGCGGTCGCCGCGACGACCTTCTCGATCGTCTGCGTCTTCGTGCCGATCGCGTTCATGTCGGGGCTGTCGGGGCAATGGTTCAAGCCGTTCGCGCTCACCATCGCATGCGCGGTGCTGGTCTCGCTCTTCGTATCGTTCTCGCTCGACCCGATGCTCTCGGCGTACTGGCCCGATCCGCACCGGCACGAACACCAGAAGCACTGGATCACCCGGCAGCTCGACAAGTTCAATCACTGGTTTGCGCGGCGCACCGACAACTACGCCAGCATCGTCGGCTGGGCGCTTGATCACCGCTACACGATGGTGGCGCTCGCCGTGCTTTCCTTTGTGGGCGCCATCGCGTTGCAGATGACGCTGGGTGGATTCGGTTTCGTCCCCGTCTCCGATCGCAGCGAGATCGAGGTGATCGTCGAAGCGCCGCCGAGCTCGAACCTCGCCTACACCGAGGAACGGACCGAGGCGATTGCGAAGCTCGCGCGGGCACATCCGGAGGTGGAATACACCTACGCATCGATCGGGAGCGCGGTGCCGCTCAGGACGCCGGGTGTCGATCAGGCCGACCTCTACATCAAGCTCACGCCCAAGGCGTCGCGGTCGCTGTCGCAGAACGATCTGGGGATCATCTTCCGGCGAGAGTTCGCACAGATCAACGGCGTGAAGGCCTCGGTCTTCACCGGGGGCTTCGGCGGGGCGATCAAGGAGATGCAGTTCCAGATTCGCGGCCCCGATGCTGCCGTCCTCACTCGCCTCGGCGAGCAGGGGGTCACGCTCGCGAGCAAGGTGCACGGCGCCGCCGACGTGGGACTGTCACAGCGCGGCGCGCGACAGGAACTCACCGTCGATGTCGATCGCGCCCTCGCCGGCTCGATGGGACTCTCGATCGCACAGGTGGCGCAGGCGATGCGGCCGGCGTTCGCCGGGATTCATCAGGGTGACTGGGTCGATCCCACCGGCGAAACGCGCGACGTCCGGATCCGCCTCGCTCCCGAAGCACGCCAGCGCCCCGCCGACCTGGCGCAGCTGCCGATCACCGTCACCGGCACCGATCGGCGGGTGCACGTCATCCCCCTCGGCCAGATCGCGAAAATCGGCGTCGAAGAGGCGCCGGGACAGGTCGATCATATCGACCGCAGTCGCGTCGTATCGGTCGAGGCGAACACCCAGGACCGCGCGCTCAACGAAGTCTCCAACGACGTCCTCAAGCAGCTCAGGACGCTGAACCTCCCGCCGGGGTACGCGATCGCCCTCGGCGGGCAGAGCAGCGACCAGGCCGAAGTCTTCCGCGACATCTTCACCGCACTCGGCATCGCCGTGCTGCTGATGTACATGATCCTCGTGGTGCAGTTCGGCTCGTTCCTCGACCCGATCGCGATCCTGATCTCGCTGCCGCTGTCGCTGATCGGCGTGGTGATCGCGCTGATCGTGACGCACGACACGCTCAACATCATGTCGCTGATCGGCGTGATCCTGCTGATGGGAATCGTGGCGAAGAACGCGATCCTGCTTCTCGATTTCGCCAAGGCGGCGCGCGAGCAGCGCGGTCTCTCGCTGCGTGACGCGCTGATCGAGGCGGGACGGATCCGTTTGCGGCCGATCCTGATGACCACCTTCGCGCTGATCGCGGGAATGTTTCCGGTGGCGCTCGGGCATGGCGAGGGCGCCGACTTCCGCGCGCCGCTCGGCCGCGCCGTGATCGGCGGGGTGATCACCTCGACGATCCTGACGCTGCTGGTGATTCCGACGTTCTACGAGATCATCGACGGCGGCAGGACGTGGTTTGCGCGCGCGGCGGCGAAGGTGTTCGGTGGGAGTGCTGCGTGGGCGCCGAAAACGGCGGAGCATGAGGTGCCGGAGGTCGTCGCCGCGGAGAAGCGGTAGCCGCGGGTGTCATCCCGAGCGTAGCGAGGGATCGGCTTACGTACGGTTCATCACCCCCAGCACCGCACCCATCACGGTGAACTGCACCACGTAATACCCCGCGCTGATCGCCCAGTGCCGCACTGACTTCCGCTCGAAGGCGTAGTTCGACGCGAACGACATCGCGATCCAGCAGACGCCGCCCGCAAACCCCCGCTTGACGCCGATCACCAGCGAATGGTGTTGCGGCGTGACCAGCAGCACCGCCATCGCGTACGCCGCGAGCAGCGCCGCGATCAGCGCCGCCGAGTACCGGCGCGCCACCATCGGATCGGTGCGGATCATCTCCAGCGTGACGCCGCTCTCGGCCATCCACGGACGCGCGAACATCAGCGGCGAATACCAGAGCGCGCCGAGCACGAATGCGGCTGCGGCGGCAGCGACAACGGCGAGATAATTGACCTCCGGCATCAGCGCCGCCGCCGCTTCGGTACCATTTCCGCCGGGAGCTCTTCAAGCGAAATCGGGCCGGTGTGCGGCGGCGGTGTCCACGCGCGGCGCATCGGCAGCCAGCAGCGGACTTCACGCCGGTAGAGTTCGAAGTCGCGGCCGAAGACTTTCTGCAGCGCGTCCTCCTCGGCGGGACGGATGCCGAAGTTCCAGATCAGCGCAATCGCCGCAACGAAGAGCAGCACGAGCACCGAGCCCGAGTAGATCCCGACACCGATCCCCTGGACAACGAGCCCGATCACCAGCGGGTTTCGGAACCACGCATAGGGCCCGCTCACCACCAGCCGGCGCGGCGCGTCGAAGGGCAGCGGTGTCCCGCCGCCCTTGATCGCGAGCACCACCGCACTCCACGCGACGAGGAGCGTGCCGAGTATCAGGACCGCGAGACCGAGATCGCCGCGCTCAGGAAAGAAGAAGGTGTCGAGTGCGGCGTCGTGCTGCCACGCCACCATGATCTTCGGGACGAACCACGACAGCACGAACGACCCTCCCGCAATGATCGGGACGGTCTTGGTCAGGTTCCAGAATGCGGGGGCCGGTCGGGCCACGCGATAACGGGGCACGAAACCGAAGATAGGAAGCGGGCCAGCCCGTCACCAGTCTGTGCGACGCCGCGACAATGTTGGCCCCGCGCCACAGTGTCCGCTATTCGACGCGCATCGCTGTCAGCGGATCGACCCGCGTGGCGCGGAATGACGGGACCAGCGTCGCGGCGAGTCCCGCCACCGCCAGGAGGGCGCACGCTGCAACCCACGTCACGACATCGAGCGGATTGACCCCGTACAGGAGGCCGGTGAGCAGCCGCGTCACGACCGCCGACCCGGCGAGACCGATTGCGGTGCCGATCCCGACCAGCACCATCCCCTGTGACGCGACCAGCCGCACGATCCCCGCCGACGAACTCCCCAGCGCATTCCGGATCCCGAGCTCGCGCGTCCGCTGCGCGACTGCGTAGCTCATCACGCCATAGAGCCCCGCGATCGCCAGGATCACCGCAACGAGCGCAAAGGTGCCGAGGAGGATCAGGAAGAAGCGCGGTTTCCCGACGCTGGTCGTGATGATCTCGTTCATCGTGCGCACACCGGTGACCGCTGCGAGCGGATCGATGCGGCGCACCGCAGCGCGCACCGCTGGAAGGACCGCGTTCGGGTCACCATGCTTCACCCGCACCATGACGGGAAACGACGTGGTCCCGATACCACTCTGCCGATAGGTGCTGTACATCTCCGCAGTGGGTGGAGCGAACGGTCCCGCGTTGCGGATGTTGCTCACCACGCCGACGATGGTGCCGAAGGTCGTGTCGCCGGTGTAGAAGCGCTTGCCGATCGGATCCTTTCCCTTGAAGTCGCGCGCCACGAGTGCCTGGTTCACGACCACGACGTAGGGTGACTCCTTGCGCTCGTCATCCGATGGCCGCAGCAACCGACCGGAGATCAGCCGCTGCCTGGTCACGGCGAAGAAGTCCGGCGTGATGACCCGGTTCTCCGCCAGCGGCAGCTGTGTCGGGTTGTCGCCGGGCTGACCCTCGTAGCGAACGTTGCCGTTCCATCCCCAGTTGTCGTACGGAAGCAGCTGGATTGCCGCGGCGGCGGCGACCCCCGGAACCTGCTGGATTGCCGCGATCGCCGGGTCGAGGAATTGTCCGAACGGTGCCGTCGGGCCGGGGTATGCTTGCGGCGAGACGGTGAGGTTGAGGGTGAGGATCGGGTTGGGGTCGAAGCCCGGATCGTTCGACATCAGCCGCGAGAATCCCTTGAGCACCAGTCCCGCGCCGACCATCAGGATCAGCGACAGCGCCACTTCGGCAATCACCAGCGCGCCAAGGGTGCGATGCTGTCCGCGTCCCATCCCGCCGCCGCGCCCGTCGCGCAGCGCATCCTGCGGATCGACCGACGCCGCGCGCCACGCCGGCACCGCGCCGCACGCAACGGCGACGATCACCGCAAGGACGAGCGCCATGGCGACCACGCGGGCATCGACGGTCAAGCCGGCGAGTTGCGGCAGTCGCGCCGCCGCGAGGGCACCGATCGTCTTGACACCGGCGAGCGCGAGCGCCAGACCAAGCACCACGCCGATCGCGGCGAGCACGAGGCTCTCGACCATGACCGGCCGCATCACCTCCCAGCGCGACCCGCCTAGCGCCGAGCGGATCGCGGTATCTCGGCGCCGCTGCACGCCGCGCGCGAGGAGGAGTGATGCGACATCGGTCGCTGCGATGAGGAGCACCATCAGTACTGCGCCGAAGGTGAGCAGCAACGGCGTGCGAATCGCCGCCGTCGCGTCGGCAGCGAGCGGCACGACATTGATTCCTTCGCCCTTCAAGTCGGGATAGGTCGCAACCAGTCCATCGAAGAGCTGGCTGAGCTCCGCTGTAGCGGACGCCGGTGTTGCACCCGGCGCGAGACGGCCGATGAGCGGGAGGAAATTGCTGCGCCGCTGCTGCATCTGCTGATCGGAGAACCGGAGCGGCAACCAGATCTGTGCGCGAAGCACCCCGGCGCCGCGCGGAATCCGGAAGTCCCGCGGCGCGATCCCCACCACGCTGACCTGCTGCCCGTCGAGGAGAATCGTCTTGCCCACAATCGACCGGTCGGCGCCGAACTGGTCGCGCCACAATTCATCGCTGAGCACCGCGACCTGTGGCTGGTCGTGACCGTCATCCGCCGGTGTGAGGAGCCTCCCGTATTGCGGCTGGACGCCGAGCATCGGAAAGAGATTGCCGCTCACCTGAAGGACGCTCGTCTGCATCGCCTGCCCGCCCTGCACCAGCAGCGACGTGCCGAACGAGATCGCCGACAACGCCGTCAGCTTCCTGGTGCTGTGCGCCAGGTCTTCATAGTTCGGTGCGGAGAACGGCCCGGTGACGAAATGCGGCGTGGTGCGATAGACGGTGACGAGCTGGCCGGGATCGCGGAACGGCAACGGTTGTAGCAGCGCCCGTTCGATCGCGCTCGATACCGCCGATGTGACGCCGAGCCCCAGGGCAAGGCAGAGAATCGCGGAGAGAGAGACGGCGGGGGCACGCAGCAGCGCACGCACGGCATCGCGGATCTGGGACATGGTCGGCTCCTGGCAGGTACGTCGTTGGATGCAGGAGCCGAAAAAAGGGTTGTCGCCCTCTCTCCCGGCCGGTCAGTAGCGGTCGAGGTCCCGGGCGATCACCACCCGCCCGGTGTACCCGCCGCGCCGAACGCCGGCGATCAGCTCGCCGTCAGTGGCACCCATCCGTACGATGTGATCGAGAATAAGTAGGCGCGGTGCGGCGCGGGCAGCGATCGCGCCGAGTTCGACGTCAGAGGTGTGAAAGCTCTTGAGATACGCCGGCCAGTCATTTCCATTGGGGCGATTCTCCGGGGCGACTCGCGATGCCGGATAGACCTCGTGGATCAGGACGTCGACGTGCCGTGCGGCGACCTCCAGCGAATCATCGGGACGGGTGTCGCCGGAGATCACGATCGATCGCGTCGGCGTGTCGACGCGATAGCCGTACGCTTCCTTCCAGTCGCCGTGCCGCACTGGGATTGCCGTCACTCGCACCCCGTCGCTGTCGTACACCACGCCAGGTGAGATCTCGTGCACATCGGCGCGATAGACATCCGGAAGCTCGTGCTCCAGCCCGTTGATCCGGACTGCGATATCCTCGCTCCACGCGTCGAGGATATCGTCGACCATCTTCCTGAGGCCGTGCGGCCCGTAGAGCTGCAACGGTGCACGCCGCCGCGCAACCCACGATGTGAGGATCAGGTCGGGGAGACCGAGGGTGTGATCACTGTGCAGATGGGTGATGAACGTCGCGGTCGGGCCGCTCACCGGAAGATGCGCCGCCGCAAGCCGCCGCTCCACGCCGACGCCGGCGTCGAAGAGAAAGACTCGCGATCCCACGACGATTGCCGTCGCTGCGCCGAATGATGTCGGATCGGGAGTCGGCGTGCCGGTACCGAGAAAGACGATCGCGGTGCGGTCGGCGCGAGGCAGTGCAACGGCAGGACTCTTCCCGCTCCATGTGCCGGCGCCGGTCGCTATGGCAATCATTGCGATAGCGGCCGCCGCGCGGTGCAGCATCAGATCTTCACCGCCTGCATCCATGCATCAGCGATCGCCTCGTGTCCCGCCGCCGTCGGATGCACTCCGTCCGATGCCCAGTATGCCGCGCTGCTCTTCGCCGCTCGGCGCTGGAACATCTCGTGGAGCGGCACGAAGCGCGCACCGGCGCGATCGGCGACTCGGCGGGATGCTGCGCGGAGTTGGTCGAACTCCGGAAACCACGCATCGGTCACCGCACCGGTGTGCAGCACGAACGGTTCGAGCACCACCAGCTTCACCTGCGGCAGCGCGCGCTTCGTCTGCGCGAGGAGCGCCGCGTATCCCGATTCGTATCCGCTCACGACATCGGCCGCCGGCGTCTTTCCCAGTGTGTGCCAGACGTCATTGACGCCGATCAGGATGGACAGCAGCCCAGGCTTGAGATCGAGAGTGTCGCTCTGCCACCGCGCCGCGAGATCGGCGACGATGTTTCCGCTCACGCCGCGATTGAAGCACTGATAGTCACTCTTCGGTTGCTCCTCACGGAGCCGGCTGGTCAGCAGCAGCGGATAGCCGGTACCGAGCGCACCGGGATCGTTTGCTGCCGCCGCCTTGCGGTTGCGGCCGCAATCGGTGATCGAATCGCCCTGGAAGACGATCGTGGCGGAGGCATCGACGGCAACACTCGCCGAGAGCGTGCCGGCGGGCAAAGCGCTTGCCGCCGCGGTGGCCGCCGTCGCCTGCAGGAATTCGCGTCGAGTCGTCATCACGCTTCCTCCGTCGTTGCGGTTCCGCCGAGGGGACGGCGCGTGTGCGGGTCGAAGCCGAGGGTCAGCGTCGGCTTGACGATCTGAAAATACGGCGAGACGTCGAAGTCGCGCGGCATGTACAGCCCGTGTTCCTGAATGTGCATCATCTCGGCGTAACTATGTTCGGCGGCGAGATCGCTGTTGCGCGAGAGGACCACCTCGGGGAGGATCGGATAGTCGATACTGCGGAACGCTTCGGCAATCAGCGTGGAACAGATTGCGCGGGTCGGATCGCCGCTGCCGAGGGCAACCATGCGCCGCCGCCAGCGCGTCGGGACCGGCGGTGTCGGAAGGAGGTAGCGCGCCAGGTCCCAGAAGTGCTTCATGTCGTACTGGTTACCGACCCGCTGCATCGCGTAGTCGACCACCTGATGGATCTCGTCGGGCGACAGTCCGACCGGACGGCAGATCCGGGTGTGGAGGCCGGCGTACATCTCGAGCGGAACGATGCGCACCCCGGTGTTGACGTCGGCCTCGAGGAGGATGCTGTCGCGACCCTTCTCGACCGGATCGGGGTTGGCGATGCAGAGCGCCGCGTGCGACCAGCTCGATTGCGTCAGGTACTTGATCGCGACGGCGATCCGGGTGTCGCCTTCGATCAGGAGGATGTCGCCGGCCTTGAGCGTCGCGGTGATTGCGTCGGGAGCCGAGGAGGTGACCTGGTACGGATGCCTGGAGGGCCGGGTGAGATATCCGGCGAGGACGCGGCCGAAGCGGTCGGACATCAGCATCGGGCTAGCGCGCGAACGGTGGGAAGGTCACCCTCAAAAGTAGTCGACGACGATCCGGCGGCCGGCGTACATCCCGACCGCCGTGCCGATCATGCTGATGATGAACGCGGTCATCGTCCCGGCGAAGGCGCCGATCCACCAGCCGATTGCGCCGCCGATGGTGGCACCGATGAAGACGAAGAGTTTCGTCATCTATTGATAGAGTGCTGCCGGATCGGCGGCGGCGAGTTCGACGAGGAAGCCGGCGATCCGCTGGCTTGCGGCCGCGAAAAAGCGCTCCCCCTTGTCGGCGGTGGCTGCGCGCGGATTCCCGACGCCGGTGTCGTCGGTCACCGCCGTCCACTTCCTCGGTGCCCACGCCCACCCCTCACGGAGTGCCGCGACGGTGAAACGCCGCGCCGCGCCATCTCCCGCCTGGTCGAGCGGAAGGACCTGCTCCGCCGCCAGGTGAAGCATTACGCTGGTCTCGAGTTCGCCGGCGTGATCGCCGGGCTCGTCGAAGTATTTGCTGGCATCGACCGTGGTCCACCAGTTGAGGGTACAAAGGAAAAGATCGGTCGATGGCTGCAATTCTCGAATCATCTGGCGAAAATCGTTCCCGCCGTGGCTATTGACGATCACCAGTTTCCGCACCCCGGCCCGCGAGACGGAGTCGGCGACATCGCGGAGAAGTGCCGCCTGCGTGGCCGGATTCATGTTGATGCAGAGCGGAATGTCGAGCTGCCCGGTGTTCACGCCAAAGGGAATAGCCGGAAGGACCACGACGCGGGCGCCGCGATCCCAGGCGAGGTGTGCCGACTCGCGGGCGACGGCCTCGGCCTCGACGACGTCAGTGGCGTAGGGAAGATGGAAGTTGTGCGCCTCGGTGGCGCCCCACGGGAGCACGGCGACGTCGTACTTCGCGTCGCGAACGGTGCTCCACGTGGTGTGCCCGAGAATCCAGGGAGTGTCAGCTCCCATCGTCCGGAAGTTCGCGCACCCAGATGTTGCGGTAACGGACCGGATGATTGTGGTCCTGCAACTGGAGCGGCATCCGGTCGGCGTGCTTGAGATATGCCGAGCGATGGCCGTTGGTCGTGGGGCCGAGGATGGTCATGTTGTCCTGAACCAGGACACCGTTGTGGATCACCGTGACGCGGGCCGGCTGCGTGACCCTCCCCGCGGCGTCGAAGTGCGGACGATGGAAGACGATGTCATACACCTGCCACTCGCCCGGCGGGCGCATCGCGTTGACCATCGGCGGGACCTCGCCGTAGATCGCGGCGGCCTGGCCGTCGGGATAGGTGGCGGCGTGGTAGGAGTCGAGGACCTGGATTTCGTAGGTGCTCATCAGGAAGACGCCGCTGTTGCCGCGATCCTGATCCTCACCGTGCGGCGGATTCGGCGCCGACCACTCGATGTGCAGCTGCATATTACCGAAGCCGCGTTTGGTTGCGATGTCACCGGTGCCGGGGGCGACGACGATGTCACCGTTCTCCACTTTCCACGGTGCCGCCTTCATCCCCTTGGTGGTATCGGCGGAGCGCCAGTTGTCGAGCGAGCTCCCGGCGAAGAGGACGATCGCGTCGGATGGCGGCGCCTGCGGGCCGAGGTACGGGCCCGGTGTCACGACCGGAGGTGCCGGGCGGGTCCGCGAATGTTGCGGCCACTGCGACGGGTCCTTGGGGACCGGGTTGGGATTCGGGGTCTGGGCCACGGCGCCGGCGGCGAGGACGGTGGTGAGCAGCAGCGAGAGTCGGATGGCGGACGGCATCGATGCTCCGGTGGGGACGGTTATAAGGTAAGGGGAGGGACCGTCGCCACCGTCAGAGCGTCAACCGGTACGTCGCTTTCACCTCGAGGATGTTCGTTGCCGGGGCCGCGAAGGCGCGGCCGAGATCGCGCGACCAGGAGAAGTCGCCGATTGCAGCGGTCTCGCTGCGATTCTGCTGCCACACCAGATAGAGCGTCGACCCCGGGCGGTACTCCCAGCGGAGTACCAGGTTGACGCGCGCCGACCGCAGATTGAAGGTCGGATCGGCAACGTCGAATGACGGCGCCGGGCCACTCCCGTCGGGGTCAACAGTGACCGTCCCGCCGTTTCGCACCATGATCCCGACGTCGCGGCCGTAGAGATCAAAGTCATAGGTACGGGGCGCGGCGAGCTGCTCGAACCCGGCGAACGTCCCCGCCGACACGAACGGCTGAGCGTAGAGCTGCACCGTCAGGTCGCGGGTCACCGCCCAATCGATGCGCGAATCGAGACTCACCGTCTTCTGGTCGAGGGTCGCGAAGACATAGCGTGATCCATATGTCGTCGTCGCGGTCGGGTCGGGAACGGTCTGCACGTATTGCGCGGCGTTGTGCGCCACGGCGTAGGTCGGCGACAACCGGATCTGCACGCTTGCCGCGGGATTGAGCGTGAGGCTCGGCCCGATCTGCCACATGAAATTCTGCGGCCACCCCATGTACATCCCGGTGATCCCCGCCTGATATGCGGACTTGCGGGGATCGAACGACAGTGTCCCCTGCAGCATCGTCTGTGCCGGCGTGAGCGCGAGCGGTCCCCCGCGCGTGAGTCGGTCGTCGACCACGGTTGGCTGATAGCCGACGATGGCGTTCACCTGCCAGAAATTCCGGAGGCGCATGTTGGCGGTAAGCTGTTCCAGCTTGGTGACGTGATCCCCGTCGTAGTTCCACTCCTGGATCGACGCGAGGTCGAGCTGGTAATTCTGGAAGAGCGCGCCGGAGCGATAGTCGGAATACCCGACATCGGCGGTGAGTGCACGTTTTCCGGTGAGCACCTCGAAGCCGAGATCGTTCACTTCGTACCCGACGCTCATATCCTGCGCCGCGATGTCACCATGCCAGTGTCCTCCGCCGACCTTGGACAGTGCCATCACCGCGTTGTAGCCATCGAGCGACGTGCGGGTCGAATCGAAGGAAAAATTCCTCGCGTCAGGGCGCTGCATGTAGTGGGCGCTCGATCGCTGGGTCGCGGCAATGGCCGCCGCGGAGCCGGTGACACGGCTCCCGGTCAGGAACGCATCCACGACCCACGATCGGTGCGCCCAGTAATGGCTTACGTCCACTCCGCCAACGTATGCGCTCGACCGCAGGGTGGCGGCGAGCGAAGAATCGCCGAGCCGGCGATCGACCGACGTGAAGAGCCCCCCAACGGTGGTATTGCCCGCTGCGTCCTCGTGCTGCACCCGGGTGACGTTGTAGTTGGTGAGCGGCTCGATCTCCTGCCGGAACCGTTGTCCACCGGCCTCCTCAATCGATCCTGATTCCGGCTGCGTCACGGCGTCGAGCGCCGCGATCGCCCAACCGTTGGCACTCTTGCCGGTGAGCTTGGCGGCGAAGGGAATCGCCGTCTGGGCCGGCGCGGTCGTGAAGACGGCGTTGGCATCGCCAAGCGTTCCCTGCGGCGCCCTGCCGATCCGTCGCGAATAGAAGATCGACGGGTACCCGGCCGCGGCGTACGTATTGATCTGGCCGAACCCGAAGAGGTTGCTCTCTTCCAGAAAGAACGGTCGCTTCTCGGGATAGAAGGTTTCAGCGGCGGAGAGATTGACGACACTCGGATCGACTTCGACCTGTCCGAAATCCGGATTGATGGTGGCGTCGAGATTGAGATTGCTGCCGACGCCGTAGCGAATGTCGGCACCGGCGTTGCCGGTGTAGTCATGACCGGAACTGAATGGATCTCCGGCCGGCGCCGGTGCGTATTCCCCCTGGCTCGTGACGTAGGGCGTGACCTCGACCGGGTGCCCGCTCCCAATCCCGTCGAGTCCGGTAAGGGTGCCGTAGCGGCTCACGCCATCCTGTTCGGTCTTGGGGGCATACGCAAAGACATCCTGTTCCTGCTTCCTTCTGATGAACCGAAGGAATTGAATCCCCCACTGCGCGGAGTTCCTGCTGTACCGAAGCTGGGAAAGGGGAATGCGGATTTCGGCGGTCCAGCCGTCGTGATCGATCGACGTGGCCGCCTGCCACACCGGATCGGGCGAGTAATCGTCAATGTCGGCCCCGGAGGTGAGACCGTCGCGCCGCACGCCGCGAGGATTGACCTCGAAGATGAACGCGGTGCGACGATCATGGCGCGAGTCGATGCGAACGGTCAGGCGGTCGCTCGCGCTGTCGGCATCCCGCCGCGCCAGCGAGGCGCGAATGGTGGAGGCGTCCGAGTCGAACATCCGGGCGCCGATGTAAATGGCGTCGTACGAGATGAGCACCCGGACCATCGTCCGCTCGGTCGGCGCCGCGCCGCCGTCGGGATCGCGCTGAATGAAGGCGGTGAACGGGGCCGCCGCTTCCCACGCCGGTTCGTCAAGCCGGCCGTCGAGATGAATGGTGCCGCGGAGCGGTGCCGCGCTGATCGCTGGCGCTGTTGCGTTCACCTGTGCCTGGAGCGGGATCGGCAGCACACCGACGCCCGTTGCCATGACTGCGAGTTGAAGCAGAGGTCCGCGCATGACACAGAGTACAATGCGGCGTCACGCAAGTTGTCATGACGATGTATACGTTCTGTTCACGACCCGGCGGTGGGGAGTCCTGTCGGAGGTGAGCAACTGACTTACCAAACCCCGCCGTCATTCCTAATTTCTTGCGTCGCCCCGACGCCCTCATCTTCAGGAGTTCCTGTGAATCTCCCGAACCGCCGCCTCGCGGTCGCCGCAATGCTGTTTACCGCCTCCCTCGCTTCCCTCGCGCCGCTCGGGACAGGCCGCCTCGCCGCCCAGCTTCCCGCCGCCGATCACGCCGCCAAACGGCAGACGGTGATCGACGCGATGACCTCCGACGGAATCCTCTTCGTCGAGGGCTCCGGGAATCCGACGCGCGAAGACCAGGACTTCATGCAGTCGCAGAACTTCCAGGCGCTCACCGGCGTGCTGCAGCCCGGGTCGGCGCTGATCATCTGGAAGAAGGGCGGCACCGTCGGACAGCGGATCGTCGTTCCGCCAAAGCCGGCGTACGCCTGGGAAGGGGAGCAGATCGGTCCCGAGGATGCGTCGCGGATGATGGGAATCCCCGGCATTCCGACCACCGCGATGCCGGCGCTGCTTGATTCACTGGATGCGAAACACTCCAAGGTCTATCTCATTGGCGAAGACACCGGCTGGCCCGGTCTCTCCACGCAGCTGAAGCAGATTCTTGGCGATTCCGGCGTGATCGCGCCGCGCGGTGGACGTCGCGGCGGCGGCGGGGGCGGCGGAGCAGCCGGGGGGCGTGCCGGTGGTCGCAGTGCAGCACCAGCGCCGAATCCGGCGATGGGCGATTACTTCGCGATCAGCACCGCGATGAACCAGGCGCGCGCCCGGAAGACCGATGCCGAGATCGCGCTGCTCAGGAAGGCGGCCGAGATTTCCGTCGAAGGTCACAAGGCCGCAATGCGGATGGTCTTCCCCGGCGTCTACGAGTATCAGATTCGCGGTGTCTTCGAAGGAACCATCTTCGGGCTCGGCGCCGAGCGGTACGGCTATCCGTCGATCGTCGGCGCGGGAGCCGACGCGACCTACCTCCACTACAGCGCCGACACGATGCAGTCGAAGGCCGGCGACGCGGTGGTGATGGATGCCGCCGCGGATTATCACGGTTATTCCGCCGACGTGACGCGCACCTTCCCGGTGAGCGGCAAGTTCTCGCCCGAGCAGAAGATCATCTACGAAGCGGTCCTCGCCGCGCAGACGGCGGCCGCGGCGACGGTGCATCCGGGATCGACGTCGGCGCAGGAAAACGCCGCGGCGAATCTCGAACTGCAGAAGGGGCTGGTGAAGGCGGGGCTGATCGATTCGATCGGTGCGATGTACGAAGCGGAAGGTGGCCGCAAGGTCACGCAGCTGTCGCTCTTCTATTTCCACGGCCTCGGACACGGCCTCGGCCTCAACGTGCACGACCCGATCTACACCGAGAGCGGCGCGTACGTGAAGAATTCGATCTTCACCATCGAGCCGGGATTGTACGTGCGGCCGATGAGCCTGCAGATGGTACCGGATGTCCCGGGGAACGCGGCGTTCCGCGCTCGGCTCGCGAAGGCGATGCCGAAGTATTCGGGAATCGGTACCCGGATCGAGGACGATTTCGTGGTGACCGATCGCGGCGTCGTCTGTCTGTCGTGCGGTGCGCCGCATTCGCTGGCGGAAGTGGAAGCGGTGGCGGGGAAGAATCCGCTCAAGCATTAGTGAATTGATGCTGCATGCGAGGGACCGAGCTCGGCAGGCGAGTCCGGTCCCTCGTTCATTCCTGCTTGTGAATTCCGGAGCCGATCAGGCCGCCGATCAGGGCAAAGACCATGGTTGGAATCACGAAGAACTGAAAATCCGATCCGCAGTCGGCCCGGTCGCAGAAGTTGTGATGCGCAGCGGCAGCCAGGAGGCCGATGCCGGCCCCGGCGAGGCCCCCGGCGAGCATCCCGGTCTTCCACTCGGTTTGCGGGAGCGAGTCGCGGTACGGCTGGCGGGGCGTGTTGATCGCGTGAGTGGTGCGATCGGCGAGTCCCAAGCGCGCGGGGCCCTGCGCGGCGAGCGAGGGTGTCGCGAGCGAGACGACAAGAAGGAGACTGAGAGCCGCGGTCGATGACCGGCGCATGAGCGTCTCCGCATCAAGGGTCACGGATGTTTGTGCTGCAGTTGAATCCACATCGCCTGTGAACCCCGCCCGGTGAGCAATGATGTTCGCAGGCCGAGTTCGATGCTGACGTCGCGTCCGATTCCGTTGAGAAGATTGGGGACAACGAGTTCCGACAATGTCGGAACCACCGTTTGCCGGCTTGTGATGCGAACGATTCCGGTATCGGCAACCGCGATCGACCGAAACTCGCTGGTCCGGTTGACTTCACGCACCAGCGTGCGGCCATCAGGCGAATACACGAATCCCCACTCTCCGCCAACGGAGAACGGGGATCCGGTGATGACCGATATTGGCACCAGCCACACTTCAATCGTATCGCCACCGGAGCGGAACGACAGCGGCGCGAACTGCCGGTTCGCTGCTTCGAAGGCACCCATCCCCCGCAATTCGGCCGGGAGCTCTGCGCGGGCGAGGGAAACAAGGGCGCTCGTGTCTGGCGGCGGGGCAACGCGCGTATTGGACGTCAGGTCCACGGCTGCGAGGTGCGTCACCCGGGTGAACTGCGAGTCCACGTCCATGAAGATCGCGATCCGGTGACCGCCCTTGAAGAGACATTCTCCGATCGCACCGAGGGAGTCAGCGGGGCCGAAGAGGCCGGCCTTCCGTGCTTTCGCCCCCTGCTCGGCGCATCGCATCGTCGACACGAACGTCTGTGCCTCGCGGTCGGCACGGTCGAAGGCGGCGTTGGTATCTGACGCGACTGCCTGGGCGGCGGCTCCGCCGATATGCGCCGATAGCAACAGAGCGAGCAAGCCACCACGTCGGATTGCACCACTCATGCGCCCAGTTACGGTGACTGTGTTCACGATTCCGGCTCCGGTGCCGTGGCCCGTGCGCAACTCTCAGCGAGATCCCTCAGTTCCGCGCCAGGTCCTGATTCGCAAGCATGGCCACGACGATCAATATGCCGCCTGCGAGGCAACACACTTCGGTCGCGCGCGTCGCCAGCATGGCGAAAGTGAAGTTCCGGCCAAATATCAGATTCGTGGAGAGCGCGAAAATGCCAAAGGAGATGAGCAGCTGGCTGGAGCGTACCGGCCAGGATCGATCGCGCCGCCGGACAAGCTGAAAGGCGGAATAGATCACAACTCCGAGCGCGACGATCGGTATGAGAACGTTGGTTGCCTCGTCGACTGTCATCGAGTCTTCCTCCCGGTGAGAAATGGAGAATTTCGGATCATACGGCGGCCCCGATCTCCTCCGCAAGCCCGATCAGCAGCCCTTCGGGACCGCGGATGTAGCAGAGCCGATAAACGTTTTCATACTGGACAACCTCGTCGACCAGCTGCGCTCCATGCCTGCGGAGTCTGGCGAGGGTGTCGTCGAGGTCACTGACGGTGAACATGACCCGCAGGTAGCCCAGCGCGTTGACCGGAGCGATCCGGTGATCCTCAGCAACGGCAGGGGTGAGGAAGCGGGAGAGTTCGAGCCGGGAATGCCCGTCGGGAGTCCGCATCAACGCGATCTCGACACGCATCGGGTGCAGTCCGGTGACGCGGCCGGCCCATTCTCCTTCGACTGTCGTGCGCCCTTCGAGCGTCAGGCCAAGTTCCGTGAAGAAGGCGATGGCAACGTCGAGCGACTCGACCACGATGCCGACATTGTCCATCCGTTTGACGGTCATCTCAATTGCTCGAGATGGGCCGCGCCACTTTCCAGCGATCGGTGTTGGTCATGATTCGCGATGCGGACCGTCAACGAGCCGGCGGCGACGCCGATCAGTCCGAACTCCGCCAGGGCGATCAGTCCCGGCAGCAGCGACACGTCCGCCGGGTGGATCAGCACCGCGCCTGCACCAACGACGAGCCCTCCGACTCCTCCGAACAACACGCCGCGCCGGCCAAGCGACCGATGGTTGTCGCGGTAGCGTTCGGTGAGCGCGAGCAGCAGTGAAAAGGCGAGACTCGAAACCGCGCCGAAGAGGATGCCGAAGTACATCCGGCCGATCACGTACCGGCGGAAGTAGTCGTGGACCGGGTAATGCCGAATGACAGCGAACCAGCTGACCGCTCCGAGCAGAGCCCAGGCAGCTCCCCACGTTGCCGCCCAGATTGCCGTGATACCGATCAGGCCGCGAAGAAAGCGAAGAAACTGCCTCATCGAGTCACCCTCCCTTTTCACGTGCGGACGCGGCGCACTTCGCCTCAACCTGATCCACTCGCCCGCGGAAGTCCGACGCAGCCGGCTCGATGCACTGAACCGTCCATTTCCCATTGACGCGCACCTCGCGAATCATCGAGACCAGCAGCTGCGCGCCGCCGACGGACCGATCGTTGCCGAGGAGATTCGGGGGCGCGTCGCGCAGAAGGAGCGTTGCTGTGTCGCCGACCACGCGCGGATCCGAGATCGCCACCGCCCGACCCGTGCGCGACGAAACGGGGCACGACGGTCTGGGAGCGGCTCCCGTGCAGGCATCTCGCAATTCCTTCGTTGCCGATACTCCGTGAAGCGCCTCGGTCAGATTCCCGATCTCGATTGAATCGCGGACGCGCGGCGTGGTGGCGTCGGCGCGAACACCGTTTCCCCACCATCCACGCAACACCAGCGGCTCGAAGATCAGCTCGGCCGAGCAGTAGGCGCAGGCCTTCGATCGAAGAGAATGTGCCCAGGAAGTGAGCGCCGCCTGACCGATGGCGGTGCGGTCGGCGGGACCCTGAGCTTTGGCGGTCACCGGTGCTGCGACGAATGCGAGGAGCAGGGTCGGAGCAATCGCCAGTCGAAGTTTTCTCATTGTAATTCTCGGCGGCGTCCGTATCATGGCGAGGTTCGCCACTGCAGCGACGCCAACAAATCCGCGATGTCCAGTGGGTCGGACCAGGAGTCCATGACGCCGACGATCAGAAAACGATTCCCGATCGACCGGGACCAGATCTCCAGCGTCGCGGGACGGATGAAGTCCGACTGGTGCTCTGACCACGACAGGTGCACCGCCCGCCACCCAGCCGAATCACTGGTGACGGAATGGACTCCGGAGTAATTCCGGCCGACAATGGATTCTGCGATGATCGCCATGAGGTCACTGCTGCGCGCCGAAGCCGAATCTGTGACGTAGAAGTTGACCTGCGGCGCAATGCAGCTGCTGTCGAACCTGTCGCCGCCCGCGCGTGCCACCATTGCCGATACCGGGACCACGGCGTCAAGTGCCTCCTGATACGACCGGCGTTCGCCGACGAGTCGTTGCGTGATCAGGGGAAATCGGGCCGGATCAACCACGATCCGGTCTTCGGGCGGACCGTTGATCATCAACTGGCACCCGAAGCGACCAGTGCCCGGCTTGGACGGCGTGGTGCCAGGGGGGAATCGGCCCATCCACAGCGCCGGAACAGTGAAACGGACGCCTAGCGGCTCGATCGATACCGTATCGCCGGCGCGACGGGCCGTGTCGCCCATCTGACCGATGCCTGCCATACGGAGAGCAAGTAGTATCGCGTTGAGAACCATGGCTCGCGCCCTCTCTCGCATTGCCTGGACGGCAATTATACCGCATCCGTCGGATCGTTCTTCCGCGCTTTCACCTTACAGCGAGACCTTCGGAACCGTACTCACTTCCCAAAGTTGCTCCGATTCACGACAACAGTGTCCTTAAAACCGGACACTCCAAATACCCCGTTTTCGTTAGATCGTTGCCAATCAACAACTTGCGAATGGCACGCCCTTCTCATATGTCCGCCGCGGCCGGACGGGCGTCGGCAAGTCCGGCTGATCCACCGATCAACCTGCATGTCCTTTTACTTACCCTGGACGCGAGAAGAACCGGCGCGCGCGTCCACTGCCCCTGAGGTGTACCATGGATGCGAGATTGCGCAACAAGATCGAGGCGATGGGAACGACGCTGCAGTTCGCGGCCGACCACCCCGTCGACCAGCCGAGCATCAAGACGCTGCTGACTCGGCTCCAGGCATTGTACGACGCGTCGACGGCGCTGGTCACCCAGCAGTACGACGGGCTGACCACCGAGCGTGCCGGCAAGACGATCCGCCGCAACGCCCGGCGGGCGATCCGGACCGAGCTGGTGAAACACCTGAAGCGCCTGGTCACGCTGGCGTCGCGGGACCACCCGGAACTGGCGGCGGCGTTCGTACCTCCGCAGTGGTCGGAGTCGAACACGGCGTTCATTGCGGCGGCGAAGGGGATCCTCGCCGCAGCGGTCGCCCAGAAGGATCTCCTCACCGCAACAGGGATCGGCGAGACGTTCTTCGACGATCTCAGCGCGCAGATCACCACCTTCGCCAGCGCGGAAGCGTCAGCGGAAACCGGGCACAGCCGGCATGTCGGTGCGAGGAGTGCTCTGCGTCAGGCGGCGCAGGAAGGAGTCTTCACCATCCGGGCGCTCGACGGCCTCTTCCGGAAGGAGTTCAAGGATGACGCCGAGGTGCTGGCGCGATGGGATTCGGCGAGCCACGTGAGGCAGGTGAACCGGGGTGCCGACGGGGAGACGGTCGATCCGACGCCGGCGCCAGTGCCGGGGCCAGTTCCTCTCCCGGCGGGTGGTAGCGGGGCTGCGTGATGTGCTGTGAGCAAGCGGCGTGAGCCGTACCCGGTGGTGCGGCTCGCGTGCGCGGCTTCTGTCAGCGGTGCACCGAATCGAAATCATGTTGAACATGGAATGAATGGCGCTGCGGATGCTGTGGAACTCGCGGGAAGCCGCGTGCATCCCGTTGAAACGGCAGCGACAATGAGCGACGGATGCGTGAATGCCAGTGTCGCGGCGTCCAGTGAGGGTGCGCGGTCCCGAGTGGCGGCGACAGCAACCCGAATGACGATGACAGCGGACCGCGACAGTGCGGTCGATGAGCGAGCGAGTTTGGCAGCGGCTCGACTGAGAGCGACAGCAGACCCATTGCCGGCATCCGCGGACCGCCTCGGCGAAACGCGGGAGTGAATCCCGCGGTACTGGAGCGGATCTGCGCCGCAGCCTCGAGAATGAGTGGCACAGCGCGGCAAGTGATGACGACCGGCAAGCAGGTGAGCATGACAAAGACCCTGGTGAGCCTGTCGGAGAATCGACTGCGTGTGCGCGCGAGGCGGATGGGCCGATCGGCGAACTGAATGAATGCAACAGACGACCAAGTCAATGTGACTCGGCACCGTGTTAGCGTGCCCCGGCCGTTCGTGAGCCGTTCACGCCACCGATTGAGCCGGCTGATGACCTGATCGTGTGTGACGGATAACTGAAAGAGTCGGACGCGGGTCTGCTTCCGGCGAACTCGGACCCGCAACTGGCGGTATCGATCGATCGACGGGTGGTATTCGAGTCGAGTGAGTCAGTAGCGGCGCCGAGTGGGATGGAATCGGTCCCGCTTCGGGCGCACACGGCTTGAAATGCGTGTGATCCGGGCTTGGACGGATGCGGGTGGGCGGTGCGGGCTATCGCCGGCGAGTCGCGGTCTTCTTTCGGGGTTTCTGTTTTGGTGCCGCCGGTTTCGCTGGTGCGGAATACGCCTCTGCCGCCTCGCGCACAACCGACGGGTGACGTCGAGCGACCATGATGAGGATTCGGGCGGCACCCGTTGGCTTTCGGCGCCCCTGCTCCCAGTCCTGCAGCGTCCGCTTGCTCACGCCCATTGCCGTTGCCATCTCGGCTTGCGACATCCCCGTGCGTTGCCGAGCCTCGATCAACGCGGTGCGTTCCGGTCCGAGAACGTCCGCTGCGGTGTAGCTTCGCCCGGGCGCCATCGTGCCGCGCTCGATCGCATGCATCTGGCGAATGCTCTCCGCCAGCTCGTCATAGTGCCTGCTTTTCGTTGCCATCGCTTCACCATCAGAAGAGCCGATGAATATCGGCCGTTGCCGGCTGCCACATTGCCGCCGGGTTATCGCATCAGCTTCCCGAGTTCGCGGTATTCCGCGGGCGTCAAATTGCTCCGGTCGTTCTTCGCGAAAAGGAAGATCAGGAACGTCTGCTCTCGCTGCCTGCGAACCGCATAGATCACTCGAAGTCCCCCACGTTTCCCCGGGCTGGAGCCCGGAATCCGCAGCTTTCTGAGGCCTCCTGACCCAGGTATCGTGTCGCCAGCGTCAAGGTCTCTTGCGAGCATCTCGGTCACCGACTCCCGCTCCGCCTGGGACAAAATCCGGTTGGCGACCTTCGTGAAGATCGGAGTTTTGATGAATTCGGTAGCCACCGACCAGCATACGGCATTGCCGTACCGCAGTCAATTGCCAATTTCAGCTGGCGAATCCAAATAACGCGGGGAGACGACGAGGTCCGGGTTATACCGGATAACGAGTAGAAGATGCTTCCACCCAGCGCAGATTGAGCGTATCGTCTTTGAATACCGATATTACCAATCGGCGCCCACTCAGGACTTCGATTATGTCACGATCTGATAATTCGTCGTTCGTCGTGATTGTTACGCCGCGCTCAAGAAACCACTTCCACCGTTCGGGGACGCCGTGAGATCGGCAACCTCCTTCCTTTTCTTCGGCCAGCCAATGCGCTCACCGCGTAGCGAAAGTGCGGCGAGTTTAACGGCCGCAGCGGCTTCGTCAGTTATTGCGAACCCACGCAAGCGGCCGGGGCACAGGCGGAACAACGTTTCGGTCGACAGCGCCGACGAGGCCACCTGGCGGCTTTCAGTTATCCGTTTGCAGGCGGCACGCGGACTCTCCGAATGCCTTGCCGAGGTAGCGGTTCTCCGCCATCTCGGAATGAGCGAAAAGGCCATTGCAGGAGCACTTGGAATTCCCTACGCTACTTGCCATGCCCGCTTTCGGCGATTGTACAAACTCCATCAGATCGACGGTCTGATCGCCCTCGTCCTGATGGTAGAGCGAGCGTTGAACGGCGCGCCCTAGCCCGTAGCCAGCATTCCGCACCAATATCCCCGCATTAGCACCTTGATGCACCTGAATTGGCGTCTGGTGCCGCAGCGCGCGACGCAGATCTTTATGGCAGTCCAAGAACCATTCGACGGTGATATCACTTCCTCGACCCGCAGGAGCCAGTGTGTCCAACCGGATTCGGTCCCTCACACCTCAGTCAAGGTTGGCGGCAGGTATTGTCGCGCTCGCCATTGGAATGTCCGCCTGCGCCTCGACCGTACCCGAGCCTGGGATTCGGTTGGTTCACCGCAACGGTACGTACTTGGTAGACAGTTCAGCGGCGCTCGATAGTGCGAAGACGTTCATGTTAGCGGCGGGCTGCGGTACTGGTGGGTCGACTACGCCAATTGGTTCAGTGTTGGTACCGGTTCCGTTGGCCGGACAGCGACGATTTGACTGCCACTCCCTGACAAAGGATTCACTTGCACGCGTCGTCGTCTCATACACGATCCGTCATCTTCCTGGATCCCAGGCGAGCACCTGATGAGCGAGTACTGGGTCGTTGCGGCCGTTGACGAGAATAGTTGTGGGGATGATAACGTCCTTCGATTTCATGTCCCGCCGGGAATAAACTATACAGTGTTCAACCAAGACGGCTCGGTGAACTCGGACGGCCAAGCCGGCGCCTACGGCGATGACTTCCAGATTGACTGCGGCGGTGGTGGCGGATCGTCTACAGAATGGAATGCCATAGCAGTTACGGGTGATGGCGTTCCGATTGATCCGCAGCCGACGTATAACTGGGCTGACAATCCTATACCGAACGGTGGGACCGGGAGCGGCGGGAGCGACGATCCACCGGCGATTGCAGATGATTCGCTCGTCGCCGGAGTAGCCCTGACGTTTGGGAAAAGTGGGACGCTTCGCATCGGAGATGAAATCTTCGGTACTGTGACTGTGACGTACCAAAGTGGACGCACGGCGACGGATGTCGTGCCGTCGTGGACGATCTCTAGCCCAGATATTCTTGGAAAGGATGGGGACAACTTCGGGTTCGACGGGTTGGCTTCTGGAGAAGCAACGGTGACGGCAGGCGTTGCGGGCTACACCAGCTCGGCATCGCTGACAGTGATTGTAGATCTGGATAGCCTCGACACCGAAGATGACGACTCAGCGCCAGATTGTATCGCGGGCCATTTGAGCGCGAAGGAGGCCGATTGGTGCAACGCGCAGAAGGCACAATCGAACGCTACATGGATGGATCGAATTAACGCCGCGCTCTCGGATATGCGGGCGCGCGGAGGCGTATGTCAAGGGTTGGCCGATACGCTTGCGGTGGTATTGGCTGATTCAAATATCCACGTATCGTTTAGCAATCTCTCGACTTTTGCCCCACTGCCAGGCGATCCTGAGACCCCGGGGGCCGGTGGCCGCGCGGGGTTCGTAACAATTGGAAGAGATTACGTGAACAAGTACTCCGATGCGGATCATCCGCTGGTGACGACAGCAGGCGAAGTTACCCTTCAGTTTGCGTTGGCTCACGAAGCTGATCACTTGCTAAACAACAGATATCCGAACGGCTGGGCGCATCTTGAAGGGCCCACAGAGGGAACAACCACGCCGAATGCCGTCGCTTGTGGTCGAGGACCATGATGCAGGTCCGCTTTCTGGCACTGTCATGCGCACTTGGTCTGGCCGGTTGCTCCGTGCGCTCCCCTCAAACCATTCCCGCGCCGGTCACGCCGATCGCCGCAAATCGGGCATCGTGGTGTGATTCTAGTGTCCCGGGTGCAGTGCAGGTTGATAGCGAACTGTTCAGCCGGGTCATCGATCAGTTGCTCGCTACGTATCGCGATCCGTTGGCGATGACGCCTTGGCCGATCGGCGATAGCCCGCTGCACGATGAACCGGCGAGAGCTCGTCCCGATTCCACATGGAGCGCCTTTGCGGCAGCTCGGCTTGCCGTTCTTGAGGCGCGCCACATTCGCGTCGTGAATGACGTGGCGCTGAGCCATTGCGTGCTCGGCGCACAGCTGGTGGCGCCGCAACCGGGGTGCCCGGATTCGCGGGCGGAATACGTTGCTGTCGGAGTCGCACGACATGGCGGGGCATACTACCCGCCGCTAATCGACAACCGCGCCGTCGGCGACGCCGAGGGGCTGTGCACGATCCGGGTCGTGACGACGAACGCCTCGCCAGGCGGCCTCCTTCGTGCTTATCTCGATTACCTGTTCATGAGGGCCAACGGGCATTGGAAGCTGGTTAACGTCGTCGAATTACTGTCCGAACCGTAGCGGTTCGTCTGGATGACTGGGCCCACACGCCGGAGCGATCGGCAGGGATGGACTGACCGAGCTGCCAGAACGACGCAACCACCGCTTACCAAACCCCACCCCCGCACGTAACTTTTTCCCGTCCCGCGGCCACCGCGCCGCGCGTATCCGCACCTCCAGGAGATGCCATGCCCCTCTCGCTCCGCGCCCCCGCGGCGGCGATCGCGACGCTCGTCTGCGCCGCCCCCATTTCTCTCGCCGCCCAACGGCACGTCCCCGCAACCTACGCCATCACCGGCGCCCGCATCGTCCCCGTCTCGGGGCCGGTGATCGACAAAGGCACCGTGGTGATCCGCGACGGGATCATCACCGCCGTGGGTAGCTCAGTCGCCACGCCCGCCGACGCCCGCGTGATCGACGGGAACGGCCTCTCGGTCTACCCCGGCCTCATCGACGCTTACACCTCGCTCGCGCAGACCAGCGCCGCCAACGCCGCCGCTGCGGCAACTGCTGCCGCCGGTCGCGGTGGACGCGGTGGTGGCGCAACGACGACGACAGCGCGCGCGGAGGCGGCGCCGAATTCGAATTACGTGACGGGGCTCAGGCCGGAAGTCGACGTGGTGAATGAACTCGAGATCGACCCCGCCGAATTCGACGCGGCGCATTCCGCCGGCGTCACCACCGCCGTGACCGCGGTCCCCAACGGGATCTTCCGCGGTGCCGCGGCGGTGATCGACCTCGACGGCGATTCGGTTTCCGACATCGTCCTCAAGGGAGGCGTGGCGCAGAGCATCGGCTTCTCACGCGGCGGCGGCGGTTTCGGCGGCGGCGGCGGCGGTCGCGGAGGATATCCCGGTACGCTCTTCGGTGCGTTCGCGTCACTGCGCCAGGAACTGCTCGACGCGCAGCACTATCGCGACGTGAAGGCGGCGTATCTCAAGAATCCGCGCGGGGTCAAGCGTCCCGCCTACGACGCGTCGCTCGAAGCGCTGCAGCCGGTGATCTCGCACGACGAGCCGGTGATCCTGCAGGCGAACACCGAACGTGAAATCATCCGCGCCCTCGATCTCGCCAAGGAATTCAATCTCAAGGCGGGAATCGCCGGCGGCGCACAGGCGTATCTCGTCGCCGATCGGCTCGCAGCGGAGCACGTGCCGGTGATCCTTACCCTCAACTTCCCGCGCGCCGGGGCCGGTGGCGCAACAGGCGGTCGAGGTGGCGGCGGTGGTGGAGGCGGGCGCGGCGGTGCCAGCGCCGACGATCCTGAGCCGCTCCGCATGCTGCGCGATCGGGTGATGGCTCCGAAAGGCCCTGCGATTCTCGCCAAGGCCGGCGTGCGCTTCGCCTTCACGTCCGGCGCCGACTACACCGACATGCTCGCCAACGTGCGCAAGGCGATCGCCGCCGGCCTTCCGGCCGACGAAGCGCTGCGCGCAATGACGGTGAATCCCGCCGATCTCTTCAATCTCTCCGACCGGATCGGGACGATCGAAACCGGGAAGATCGCGAATCTCACGATCACCAAGGGCGATCTCCTCGCTGCCGACGGTCACGTGTCGCAGCTCTTTGTCGACGGCGCCCCGGTCGATATTCCCGCTGCACCGGTCAACGCCGGCGGTTCAGCTGGTGGACGCGGTGGTCGCCCCGGCGCCGATGTCAGCGGCCGGTGGAGCGTCAACGTGACGGTCGACGGCGTCGAGCACACCGTCACCCTCTTCCTCCGCCAGGATGAAGACCGCCTCTACGGCGTTGTCGAAGGCGATCTCGGCTCCAGCGACATCCTCAGCGGCGAAGTCGACTGGGACGGAACCTTCGCCTTCACCGCGACGCTGTCGTTCCTCGAGGGAACCGCGGATGCCGAGTTCGACGGAGCGCTCGATCGCACCGGGATGCACGGCTCGCTCTCGGCCGAAGACCACAACACCGGCTCGTTCGCCGGTTCACACGCGAACTGACGCCATGAGGAATACAATGAAGCAACCGATGATCCTCGCGGCGATCGCGCTGACCGCCGCCACCACACTCCACGCGCAGGCGGCGCGCGAGAGCGGCGATCCGTCGACGGAATGGCCGTCGTGGACCGCGCCGGCACCGACGCCCGGACACCGCGCGACGGCGCCGATCCTCATCAGGAACGCCACCGTGATGACGGTGACGAAGGGGACGCTCGACAACACCGATCTCCTCCTCGACAACGGCAAGATCGCGCGAATCGGGAAGGGACTCTTCGCACCCGCAGGTGCAGTCACGATCGACGGAACCGGGAAGTTCGTGACACCGGGAATCATCGACGTGCATTCTCACACGATGATGGACGCAGTCAACGAAGGGTCGCGATCGGTGACGTCGATGGTGCGGGTGCGCGACATCCTCAACAACACCGCGCCGGCGATCTACGACGAACTCGCCGGTGGCACCACGACGATTCACGTGCTGCACGGATCGGCAAACACGATCGGCGGGCAGGACGCGGTGGTGAAGCTCAAGTGGGGACGTCCCGTCGACGAGATGATCTTTCCGGGCGCGATGCCGGGAATCAAGTTCGCCCTGGGCGAGAACGTCACGGGGAAGAACAACTCCACCGTGATCGTGCAGGGGCAGCCGCAGGCGCCGCGCCGTTATCCGCAATCGCGGATGGGACAGGAAGAGGTGATCCGCGACGAATTCACCCGCGCGATCGACTACAAGGCGGACTGGGACGACTACAACGCGCGCGTGTCGAAAGGCGAGAAGGGACTCGTCGCGCCTCGCAAGGATCTCGAACTCGAACCGATCAAGGAGATCCTCGAAGGGAAGCGACTGATCCATTCGCATTCATACCGCGCCGATGAGATGCTGATGCTCCTCGAACTCTCCGACGAGTTCCACTTCCACGTCGCCGTGCTCCATCACGGTCTCGAGGGATACAAGATCGCCTCCGAGATGGCGAAGCACGGCACCGGACTCTCGACCTTTGCCGACATGTGGGGATACAAGGTCGAGGCGTACGACGCGATTCCGTACAACGCCGCGATCACGACATCGCACGGTGTCGTCACCACGATCAATTCGGATGACGATGGTCGCGCGCGGCGGCTCAACATCGATGCCGCCAAACTGATGCGCTGGGGCGGAATGAGCGAGAACGACGCGCTCAAGACGATCACCATCAACGGTGCGATCCAGCTGGGGGTCGAGAAGAAGGTCGGCTCGATCGAGACCGGAAAGGACGCCGACGTGGTGGTCTGGAGCGGGGATCCGCTGTCGGTCTATTCGCGAGTGGAATCGACGATCATCGACGGCGAAGTCTTCTTCGACCGCGAGAAGGACATCGCCCGGCGCGATTCAATTGCGACCGAGCGCGCCGCACTCGAGAAGGAAGACGCACAGATGAATCCGCGAACCGGCGGCGGCGGCGGCTCCCGCGGCGGCAACGGCGCCGTTCCCGGCAATCCTGGCGCAGAGGAGATCCACCAATGATCCGCACACTCCGGATCGCCGCGTGCATGACATTGACGGGTGTTTTCATTCCGTCGCTGCTCTCGGCCCAGCTCGGCTCGTACAATCCGCGTCCCGGTCCGCAGGGAGTCTTTGCAATCACCGGCGGGCACATCTTCCCCGGTAACGGTCCCGAGATCGCGAACGGCACCGTGGTGATCACCAACGGGAAGATCACCGCTGTTGGCGCCAACGTGACGGTGCCGACGGGCGCCAAGGTGATCGACGCGAAGGGACTCAGTGTCTTCCCCGGGATGATGGAGACCGCCAACGGACTCGGCCTCGCCGAGATCACCGAGGGGGTCAATGCGACTGTGGACAACATCGAGTCGGGGCGGCTCAATCCGAATGAGCAGGCGTTCTTCGGCTTCGATCCGCACAGCGCCTACGTAGGCACGACGCGCTTTACCGGAATCACCAGCGTAGTGAGCGCTCCGGAAGGCGGGCTGATCTCGGGGCAGGCTGCGCTGATGAATCTTGCCGGCGATACGCCGCCCGAGATGGCAGTCGTGCCGCGGGTGGCGATGGTGATCAACCTGCCGAGCGGAGGTCGCGGCGGCCGGGGGGGCGGCGGAGGCTTCGGAGGAGCGGCGGGGGGCGCGAACACCAGCTCCGCCGATCTCGATTCGATCAAGACGATTCTTCGCAATGCGGATGCGTACGGTCGCGAGCTCGAAGCGTATGCGAAGGACAAGACGCTGCCGCGGCCGCAGCACGACGTGGTACTCGCGTCGCTGATTCCGGCGGTGCGCGGCGAGATGCCGGTGATGATCCCGGCGAACTCGACGACTGAAATCCGTGCGGCGGTGGCGTTTGCGGAAGAGATGAAACTCAAGCCGATTCTCGTCGGCGGGCGCGACGCGTGGAAGGTCACCGACTATCTCAAGCAGCACGACGTCCCGGTGATCCTCACCTCGGTGATGGCGATGCCGGCTCGCGAAGACGATCCGTACGACGTGAACTACAGTGCTCCGGCGAAGCTCGCGGCGGCGGGGGTCCGGTTCGCAATCGCGGCCGGCGAGCCGAATCCCGATATCCGCAACCTGCCGTTCGTGGCGGGAATGGCGGCGTCGTTCGGGTTGAGCCGGGACGATGCGCTCAAGTCGGTGACGCTCTGGCCGGCGCAGATCTTCGGCGTCGGCGACAAGCTGGGGAGTATCGAGGTCGGGAAGATGGCGGACCTGGTGGTGAGCGACGGCGACCTGCTCGAGGCGCGCACCAACACAAAGTATCTGTTTATCGATGGACGGCAGGTTCCGCTCGACAACATGAACAGCGCGATGTACAACATGTTCAAGGATCGGCCGTAGCCATTCAACACCCCGCACGGGGATGAGGGAATGATGCATTGGGATACCGGCAACATCGCGTTCATGCTGGTGTCGACATCGCTGGTGATGCTGATGACGCCGGGGCTCGCCTTCTTCTACGGCGGGCTCGTCGGACGGAAGAACGTCCTCACCATCATGATCCAGAGTTTCGTGTCGATGGGTGTTACGACGGTGCTCTGGGTGGTGTGCGGCTATTCGATGGCATTCAGCGGCCGCTACGGCGATCCGCTGGATCCCGACATCGGCGGGATCATCGGCAACTTCCACATGGCGTTCCTGCACGGCGTCACCGCGACGACGCCGTTCCCGGGATCACCGACGATCCCGCTGGTGGTGTTCATCGCCTACCAGATGATGTTCGCCCAGATCACGCCGGCACTGATCACCGGCGCCTTCGCAAACCGGGTGACATTCAAGGCGTATCTCCTCTTCCTCTCTGCGTGGCTGCTGCTGGTCTACTTCCCGGTGGCGCACATGGTCTGGGGCGGTGGGTTGCTGCAGCAGCACGGCGTCCTCGATTTCGCCGGCGGGATCGTGGTGCACGCGACGGCAGGATTCGCGGCGCTCGCGGCGGTGTTCTACGTCGGACGCCGCAAGGTGCCGGACCAGGGGCTGCACAGCATCCCGCTCGTGGCCCTCGGCACCGGTCTCCTCTGGTTCGGGTGGTATGGATTCAACGCCGGGAGCGAGCTCAAAGTCGATCCGGTGACATCGATGGCGTTCCTCAACACCGACATCGCCGCGTCGTTTGCCGCGATGACCTGGCTGGTGCTGGCGTGGACGATCGAGCGGAAGCCGAAGTTCGTCGGCCTTCTCACCGGATCGATCGCCGGTCTTGCAGCGGTGACCCCGGCTGCAGGGTATGTGTCGACGGGAACGGCGGTGCTGATCGGGATCGTGTCGAGCGTGATCTGCTACTACGCGATCTGGCTCAAGAACCGGATGCAGTGGGACGATGCGCTCGACGTCTGGGGAGTGCACGGCGTCGGAGGTGTGACCGGCGTATTCGCGCTGGCGATCTTCGCCACGAAGGTGGTCAATCCCGACGGTGGTGCCGACGGACTGCTGCACGGCGGGACGGCGTTCTTTGCCAAGGAGATTGGCGCGGTCGTGGGCGCTGCGGCGTATGCGTTCGCGTTCACGTACGTGATGCTCATCGTGATCGACCGGATCACGGCGGTGAAGGTGACCGCTGCCGAAGAAGAGACGGGACTCGACCAGACGCTGCACGGGGAGCAGGCGTACATCTGACCTGAACGCTGCTCCCGCACGCGTCGGTCGCCGGGGGAGCCGCCCATCCGTCGGACCGGAACTCGCGCGCGTTGGCTGCGGACTGTGGCGCTACTTCTTCCTGATCACGAACATCACCGCGCCGTGGGCCGGGACACCTGACGTCAGCACGTCATTGACGATCTGATCGGTGTGGGCCCACAAGTCCCGGGCGGCGTAGTTTTTCGCCGGCGGGAGTCCGAGGTCGGCTGGCGCGATTGACATCGAGATCGGCGTTTCGCTGCGGTTGAGGAAGACAACGGCCTTGGCGCCGCTCTTCATCGGCTTGACCCAGACCTGCGTCTGCGTCGTGCTGTCGTTGCGCAGCAGCGTGCCCTGCTGGCCGCCCCAATCCTGGTCGACCGCGATCACGTCGCGGTTGGTGAGGATGGCACGCGTCGTGTCCGACATGTGCCGCAGGTCGTTGCCGGCGATGAGCGGTGCGTTGAGGATCGCCCAGAGCGAGAAGTGCGCGATGTATTCATTGAACGCCATCCCACCGTTGCCGACTTCGAGCATGTCGGGATCGTTCCACGCGGCGGGACCGGAGTACTTCTCGAGGCCGACCTGCTTGTCGAGGATGCGGAGCATCGAGTTCCAGCGATCGCTGATATCGCCGGTGGTGCGCCAGAGCATCCCGCCGACCGACTTCCCCCACTCCCATGACTTGTTCTCGCCCCATTCGCAGAGCGAGAAGACGATCGGCCGTCCGGTCGCCTTGAGCGCGTCGCCCATCGCCTTGTAGCGTGCGAGTGCCGGGCGCTTCTCGTTGTTGCAGTTGTCGTACTTGAGGTAATCGACGCCCCACGCGGCGAACGACTTGGCGTCGTCGACTTCGTGATCGAGCGACGCGGGGAGTCCCTGGCAGGTCTTCGTTCCGGCCGACGAGTAGATGCCGAGCTTGAGTCCCTTGGCGTGGACGTAGTCGGCGACGCCCTTGATCCCGTGCGGGAAGTGGACGGAATCGGCTTGGAGGTGTCCGGCGGCATCGCGGTCCCTCGCCATCCAGCAGTCGTCGATGTTGACATAGCGGTAGCCCGCATCGCGCATCCCGGACGTGACCATCGCGTCGGCGGTCTGCTCGATGAGCTGTTCGTCGACGTGGCAGCCGAATTTGTTCCACGAGTTCCATCCCATCGGCGGGGTGG
>DASYCE010000029.1 GCA_036500345.1 Gemmatimonadales bacterium
GGGCGGTGAGCTCCTGATACCGCGCCGGATCGACGTTGCCGCCGGTGCAGACCAGCGCCGTCGGTCCATCCACCACATACTGGCCGGAGAGTACCGCTGCGGTGGTGGCCGATCCCGATGGCTCGACGCGGAGGTCGTGCTCGCCGAGCCAGCGCATCGCGTCACGAAGCTGGTCGTCGGTGACGCCGATCACGCGGCTCACGGTGGCGCGTATGATCGGAAAGGTCAGCGCGCCGACCGACTTGGTGAGCAGGCCGTCGGCGAGACTGGCGCCATCGCTCAGGGTGGTCGGCCGGTCGGCCGACATCGCCGCCGAGAGCTTGGGAATCGCCGCAGGCTCGACGGCGATCACCCGGACATTGGCCTGAGCGGCGCGCACCGCGGAGCAGACACCCGCGAGCAGGCCGCCGCCGCCGATCGGTACCAGGATGGTGCGGACATCGGGCCACTGGTCGAGGAGCTCGAGGCCGAGCGTTCCCTGGCCTGCGATCACATCCGGGTGATCGAACGGCGGAATCATCACGAGCCCATCCTCGGCGACGAAGCGTTCCGCCTCAGCCGTCTGTTCGGGACCGCGCGTCTTTCCCTTGAGCACGACCTGGGCGCCGAGCCTGCGAACGCCGTCGACCTTCACGGCGGGTGCCGATTCCGGCATCACCACCACGGCGCGGATGCCGAGGCGTTGCGCGGCGAACGCGACACCGAGACCGTGGTTGCCGCTTGATGAGGTCACGACGCCGCGACTGCGCGCGTCGGGGTCGAGCCGGCGCAGCGCGGTCCATGCGCCACGGATCTTGAAGGCGCCGATCGGCTGCAGGTTCTCGGCCTTGAGCCGCACGTCATGTGGCGGTGCCAACGGGAGCGGAATGAGCGGCGTGCGCTCGGCGACGCCAGCGAGACCGGCGCGCGCTTCCTGCAGGTTGGCGAGATCGATCCGGGTCACGCCTCCGCCGCCGGCGTTTCCTCGCCCGCTTCCTCCTCGAGACCGTCGCCCTCTTCCTTCTGCACCCGGGCGACGTCGACGATCTCGTCGCCCGCGTCGAGGTTCATCAACTTGACGCCCTGGGTGTTGCGCCCGCTCACACGGATCCCCTCGACCGGGCAGCGGATGATGACACCGCCCTTGGTGATCATCATCAGTTCGTCCTCGGGGAGGACGTCCTTGAGCGCGATCAGCTTGCCGGTCTTCTCGGTCTGCTGCATCGTGATGATCCCCTTGCCGCCGCGCCTCTGCACGCGGTAGTCCGCGAGGGCGCTGCGCTTGCCGATGCCGCGCTCGCTCACCACCAGCAGTTCGGCGCGCTCCTTCACCACGACCATGCCGATCACCCGGTCACCGTCGTCGAGTTCGATCCCCTTGACGCCGCCCGTGGCGCGGCCCATTTCGCGTGCGTCGGTCTCGTGAAAGCGGATGCTCATGCCGAACGACGTGGCGAGCACGATGTCGTCGTTGCCGCGCGTCTTCTGCACGTCGATCAGCTCGTCGTCCGCGTCGATGTTGATGGCGTTGATCCCGACGCTGCGGACGTTGCCATACGCCGACATCACCGTCTTCTTCACCGTGCCGTTGCGCGTGACGAACATCAGCCACTCGTCGTCTCCGAATTTCCGGACCGGGACCAGCGCCGCCACCCGCTCACCCTCGCGGATGTTGATGCAGTTGACCACCGGCTTGCCGCGCGCGGCGCGCCCGCCCTGCGGAATCTCGTGCACCTTGAGCCAGTACACGGTGCCGCGGTCGGAGAAGAACATCAGGTAGTCGTGCGTCGACGCGATGAAGAGGTGCTCGACCCAGTCGAGTTCCTTGGTCTCCATCCCGGTGAGGCCGCGGCCGCCGCGCCGCTGGCGGCGATAGGTGGTGACCGGGATCCGCTTGATGTAGCCGGTGTGCGAGATGGTGATCACCATGTCTTCTTCGGCGATCAGGTCCTCGACCGAGAACTCGGCCTGGTCCTTGAGGATCTCGGTGCGGCGCTCGTCGCCGAAGGTGGTGGCGAGGTCGCTGATCTCGTCGACCAGGATCTTCATCCGCTTGGGGCGTGAGTCGAGGATGCTCTGCAGCTCCGCGATCGCGGTGCGTACTTCGGCGAGCTCGGCCTCGAGCTTGTCGATCTCGAGCCCCGTGAGCTTGGCGAGCCGCATGTTGAGGATGGCGTCGGACTGCACCTCGCTCAGCCCGAACCGCGCCCGCAGCGCCGCGTCGGCGGTCGGGGTGTCGGGCGATCCGCGGATGATCCTGATCACTTCGTCGATGTTGTCGACGGCGATCTTGAGCCCTTCGAGGATATGCTCGCGCTTCTTCGCCTCGGCGAGATCGAACTCGGTCCGGCGGACGATGATGGTGTGCCGGTGGTCGATGAAGTGCCGCAGCATCTCCTTGAGCGGCATGACCTTGGGCGCGCCGTTCACCAGCGCGAGGTTGATCACGCCGAAGGTGCTCTGCATCGCGGTGTGCTTGTACAGCTGGTTGAGCACCACCTGCGCGATCGCATCACGCTTGAGCTCCACCACCAGCCGCATCCCCTCGCGATCCGACTCGTCGCGGACGCCGCTGATCCCTTCGACGCGCTTCTCCATCGCCAGTTCCGCGATGGCGGTGTGCAGCGTCGCCTTGTTCACCTGATAGGGAATCTCGGTGATGATCAGCGCGTTCTTGCCGGTGCGCTCGTTCTCCTCGATCCGCACCCGCGCGCGCATGACGACGCGGCCGCGACCGGTTTCGTACGCCTCGCGGATCCCCGCTTCGCCGTAGATGTACGCGCCGGTGGGGAAGTCCGGTCCCTTGATGTACTGGAGCAGGTCGTCGGTGGTGAGATCGGGGTTCTGGACCAGCGCGGCGATCGCGCCGGCCACTTCACGCAGGTTGTGCGGCGGGATGTTGGTCGCCATGCCGACCGCGATGCCGCTCGATCCGTTGACGAGCAGATTCGGCAGCCGCGACGGCAGGACCGAAGGTTCCTCGCGCTGGTCATCGAAATTGGGGACGAAATCGACGGTGTTCTTGTCGATATCGGCGAGCATCTCGAGTGCAATGCGCGTGAGCCGCGATTCGGTGTATCGATACGCCGCCGCGGGATCACCATCGACCGAGCCGAAATTGCCCTGTCCATCGACCAGTGGATAGCGGAGCGAGAATTCCTGCACCATGCGCACTAGCGCGTCGTACACCGACTGGTCGCCGTGCGGATGGTATTTGCCGAGGACATCGCCCACGACCGTCGCGGATTTCTTGAAGGCGCGATTGGGAAGGAGCCCGAGCTCGTTCATCGCGTAGAGGATGCGCCGGTGCACCGGCTTGAGCCCGTCGCGCACATCGGGAAGTGCGCGCGATACGATGACGCTCATCGAGTAATTGATGAACGACTGCTGCAACTCCTCTTCGATCAGGCGCGGAACGATCCGTTCGCGAGAATTTGGCGCGGTCATCGGGGTCCGGATTGAGGGGGTACGGTCGCCGTCTCGATGCCGCGACCGGAAACGGCGAAATATACCGGAATCACCCGAGGGTTACAAGTCGAACCCGTTCGCGCAAGTGCTTGAAAATGAAGAGGTTAGCCGGTCAGCGCCGACGGCGGTGGCGCGTTACGGTGCCGGCTCGACGACGACCGGATGGGCGCGATGCGACCGCCGGTGCGCCATCCGCTGTTTCAGCCCGTCGAAGAAGACGTAAACGACCGGTGTCACGAACAGGGTAATCAGCTGAGATACCGCGAGGCCGCCCACGACCGCCACGCCGAGGGGCCGGCGCGATTCGGCACCCGCACCGCTGCCGAGCGCGATCGGCAAAGTTCCCATCAGCGCGGCCATCGTGGTCATCATGATCGGCCGGAATCGGACCATGCACGCTTCGTGGATCGCGGCGCGCGCCGATTTCCCTTCCTTCCGCTCCGCCTCGACGGCGAAGTCGATCATCATGATGGCGTTCTTCTTCACCAGGCCGATCAGCATGATGATGCCGACGAAGGCATAGACGCTGAGCTCCATGTGGAAGACCATCAGCGCCAGCAGCGCGCCGAACCCGGCGAACGGCAACCCCGAGAAGATCGTGAGCGGGTGGATGAAGCTCTCGTACAGCACGCCGAGGACGATGTAGATCACGACGATCGCGAGCACCAGCAGGATGGCGAGTCCGTGCTGGGCATCCTGGAAGGCCTGCGCCGTGCCGGCCGGCTGCGCGGTGATCCCGGTCGGGAGGATCTGCGCCGAGACCCGCTGGACCTCTTCGAGTGCCGGACCGATCGACACTCCCGGCCCGAGATCGAACGAAATGGTGACCGCGGGGAGCTGGCTCGAGTGGTTCACGGTGAGCGGGCCCACCGCCTCCGACACCTTGGCCAGCGCGGTGAACGGGACAAGCTGGCCGTTGCCGCCCTGCACCGAGATCAGCGACATCGCGCCGAGATCGCGCTGGTACTGGGGGAGGAGCTCCATCACGACCCAGTACTGGTTGGTGCTGGTGTAGATCGTCGACACCTGACGGGCGCCATAGGCGTCGTAGAGCGCGTTCTCGACCTGCTGCATCGTGACGCCGACGGCGGATGCGCGATCGCGATCGACGGAGAGCTGGATTTCCGGATTCTTGATCTGCAGGTCGCTGGTGACGCCGCGGAGATCCTTCATCTGCTCCATCCGCGCCTGCAGTTCCTGCGACGCCTTGTACAACGCAGGAATGTCGGAACCCTGCAGCGTGTACTGGTAGAGGCTCTTGGACAGCCTGCCGCCGATGTTGATCACCGGCGGATTCTGGACGAAGGCCCGCAGTCCGGGGATCTGCGACAGCTTCGCCTGCAGCTCGCGGGCGACGTCGTCGGCCGTTTCCTTGCGCTGGTCGCGTGGGGCAAGCCGGACGATGAAGCGTCCCTGGTTGGTGGTGTTGCCGCCGCCGCCGGTGCCGAGGGACGACATGAACCCGGCGACATTCGAATCACTGAGCACCATCTGATTCGCCTCGACCTGGTGCCGATACATCCCGTCGAACGAGGTCCCCTCGGATGTTTCCGTCGTGACGCGCAGCTGGCCCTGGTCCTCCGAGGGGATGAATCCCTTCGGTACGGCGCGCGCGAGCCAGATCGTCGCGAGGAGGATCACCGCCGAGAGGGCGTAGATCGGTCGCGGATGATCGAGCACCAGCCGGAGGCCGCGATCGTAGCCGTGCAGCGCCCGTTCGTAGATCCCCTCCGTGATGCGGAAGAGCGGGGCGAGCGCTCCGCGTCCCTCGTCGGCGTGGCCGACGCGGAGGAATCGCGAGCAGAGCATCGGTGTGAGCGTCAGCGACACGAATCCGGAGACCAGGATCGCCGCACCGATGGTGACGGCAAATTCATGGAACAGCCGGCCGATCAGCCCGCCGAGGAAGAGCACCGGAATGAAGACCGCGACCAGCGACATCGTCATCGACAGGATGGTGAAGCCGATCTCGGCCGACCCGGTATACGCCGCGTCGCGCGGGTTCTCGCCCATTTCCGTGTGGCGGACGATGTTCTCGAGCATCACGATGGCGTCGTCGACGACGAAGCCGACCGACAGCGTGAGCGCCATGAGCGAGAGATTATCGAGCGAATAGCCGAGGAGGTACATCACCGCGAAGGTGCCGACCAGCGACATCGGCAGCGCAAGCGACGGAATGATCGTCGCCGACACGTTGCGCAGGAAGAGGAAGATCACCAGCACGACGAGGAAGAGCGTCAGGTAGAGGGTGAATTTGACGTCCTTCACCGACGCGTCGATCGACTCGGACCGGTCGTAGATCGTGGTCACCTTGACGGAGGCTGGCAGCGACCTGGTCATCTGCGCCATCTCGTCGCGGACCGCCTGCGCCACCGCGATGGTGTTGGTGCCGGGCTGGCGCTGGATGCCGAGGACCACGCCGCGCGAATTGTTGAACCAGGCCGCCGCCTTGGTGTCCTGCACGCTGTCGACGACGTTGCCCAGGTCGCCGAGCCGGACGGGACGGCCGTCGCGCCACGCGACGATCAGCGGCCGGTACGCGGCCGCGTTGAGCAGCTGCCCCTGCGCGTCGAGCGAGTACGCCTTGTCACTTCCCCATAGCGTCCCGGTCGGAAGGTCGACGTTGCCGTTGTTCACCGCGTCGAAGACCTGGTCGATCCCGATCTTGCGCGCCGCGAGCGCCTGCGGATCGAGCTGGATCCGCACCGCGTACTTCTGCGATCCGTAGACCTGCACCTGCGCCACGCCGGAGACAGTCGACAGCTGCTGCGCGATTTCGTTCTCACCGTATTCGTCGACGGTCGAGAGGGGCAACGTCGATGAGGTGAGGGAGTACAGGATGATCGACGACGCCGACGGGTCGACCTTGCGATAGGACGGCGGCAGCAGCGTCGTGGGAAGGGTACGCGACGCCTGCGTCATTGCCGCCTGCACGTCGGCGGCCGCCGCGTCGATATTGCGATTGAGATCGAACTGCAGGGTGATCGACGTGGTGCCGAGGAGCGACGACGAGGTCATCGACGCGAGGCCGGCGATCGTCGAGAACTGTTTCTCCAGCGGCGTCGCGACGGCGGACGCCATCGTTTCGGGTGATGCCCCCGGCAGCGACGCGGTGACCGAGATGGTCGGATAGTCGACGCTGGGCAGGTCGGCGACCGGCAGCCCGCGGTACGACGCGATCCCGAAGATCAGGATCCCGCCCATGATGAGCGTGGTCATCACCGGCCGGGAAATCCATGGTGACGAGAGGCTCTTCGTCCGGCTCTTTACCCGTCCTCCGCCCTGGTCACCGGCCGGTGCGGCGGTTCCATGCCGGTCGTCACGATCGCTCATGGCGACGGCTTTCTCCGCGGAGCAGCGGTCGTGGCTGCCGACCCCTTGGCCGGTTGCGGATCGGCGGCAGCTGCAGCGGTCGTGCCAGCAGTCGTGTCGGCGCCCGTGTTCGCCGCCGGGGCCCGGATGCTCACGCGCGAACTGTCGGTCAGGCGAAGCTGGCCGTCGGTTACCACCGTCTGGCCAACGGAGACACCTCCCTCGAGCACCGAGAGCGTGTCCGAACTTCGGGCGACGGTGACCTTCACCGGGTGCGCGCGCTTGTCGGCGTCGACGACCCAGATCACGCTGCCGGTCTGGCTGTTCTGGACCGCCGCGGTCGGCACGACGAGCGCGTTGTGCATCACGTCGAGCTGCAGTGAGACGGCGTCGAGGCCGCCGGGCCAGAGCGTGCGATCCGTGTTGGGAAAGATTGCCTTGAGCAGCACGGTGCCGGTGAGCGAATCGACGTTGTTGTCGAGGAAGGTCAGCTTGCCGTGCTCGACGTGCGCCGAGTCACCGACCGGCCGCGCCTCGACGATGAGGCCGCTGTCCGCGCGACGGCGCACCGCGTCGAACATCGCCGCCGGGACCGGAAAGCGGACCATGATCGGCGAGATCTGGTTGATCACCACCAGCGTCTGTCCGGCGCCCCCGCGGACCTGGTTCCCTTCCTTCACGAGGACCGATCCGGCGCGGCCATCGATCGGCGCGCGAATCGTGGCGTATTGCAGGTTGAGGCGAGCCTGCGCGATCGCCGCGCTGTCGGTGCGCAGTGTCCCCACCAGGGCGTCGGCCTGCGCGCGAGTCTGGTCGAGCTGCTGCTGCGTGACGTAGTCCTTCGACGCCAGCGCCTGGTACCGCGTCACGTCGTGCTGGGCGCTCACCCAGCTGGCGTTGTCGCGGGCCAGCGCACCCTGCGCCTGGTCGAGTGCCACGTCGAAGGTCCGCGGATCGATCTCGAAGAGCACCTGACCCTCGTGGACCTCGTCACCTTCCTTGAATCGGACATGCTGCAGCAATCCGCTCACCTGCGCCTGCACCTCGGCGGTCTGGATCGGCTCCACCGTCCCGGTCGCCGCGATCATCCGCGGGACGTCGGCCTGGCGTACCTGCGTGACCGACACCGGTACCGGCGGGGTCGGTGCCGCGGTCCTGGTATGACACGCGGCGAGGCACAGCGCGGGAAGGACGAACCGGAACGGACGGGGCACGCGACTCATCGATTGTTGCCTGGCGAGGATGGTTGGCCGGGAGCGAGTCGCAACGCTGTCGCCCCGCTCGGCTGGAGCAGACCTGCGTCGTGTGCGAGCTGCACCAGCGAGGTGTGCCACTGGACTCGTGATTGAATCCGCTGTCCCCGGGCGTTGGCAAGCGAATTCTCGGCGGTCAGAAGTTCGAGGAGCGAGCCGACGCCCTCGCGATACCGTGCGCGCGCCGCGTCGACTGCATCACTCGCGCTCGCATAAAGCTGCTCGGAGGTTGCGACGCTCTGGGTGGCGGTTCGCAGCGCCTGATAGCTCTGGTACACCTCGAGCGCGACCTGCTGTTCCATGGTACGGAGGCGCGCCGCTTCCGCATCCGCGGTCAGCGCTGCCGCCTCGGCGGCGTATTGCCAGCCGAGACCATTGAAGACCGGGATCGAAAGCGCGAGGCCGAGATTGTATGACGGGAAATTGCCGGAGCGCCCGGCGACCCACACCGTGCCGCTGGTGCCGGTCGCGCTGAGTGATGGGAGATATTGCGAGCGGGTTTCGCGCGCCTGCGCCTGCCGCAGGTCGACCTGCGCCCGTTCAGCCGCGAGATCGGGGCGCTGGAGCAGCCCCTGCTGCATCAGCGAGTCGACCGTCGCCGCGATCGGGGCAACCGGCGCGCTCGCGTCGGTCGTGTCGACATCGAATCTCGCATTGGGCGGCATGCCGATCAGCGTGGCGAGTGCGCCGCGCGCACTATCGAGCGCGCCGTCCGCCTGCTGCAGCGCCAGCTCGGCCTGCGAGACCGCGGTGCGCGCCTGCAGCACGTCGGAGATCGTTGCCACACCGACACTGCGCCGTTCCTCGGTCGCGGCAAGGTTCACCTGCGTTTCCGAGAGGTTGATCCGCTGCGCGTCGCGAAGGCCGAGAGCACCGACATAGGCGAAGTAGCCCTGGGTCGTCCGGCGCACGACGTCGGACACCATCGCGTTGTGGGTCCAGTCCGCCGAGTACATCCCCTGTCGTGCGGCGTCGATCGCGCCGGCGCGCCCACCGAAATCAAGGAGGAGCCAGTCGAGCGAGAGGGTCGGCCCGTACGTCGTCTGCTGCACCGAGACCCGGCCGCCGGTCGAGGCGGTCTTCAACTGGTTCACACTGAGATCCCCGGTGATCTCGGGGAAGAAACTCGAGCGCGCCTCACCGTAGCTTGCCGACGCGGCCCGCGCGGCGAGCCACGTGGCGCGTGTCTCCGGACTCCGTTCCAACGCGAGATTGACGAGATCGGTCGTGGTGAGCGCCGTGCGGCGGCTCTCCATCGCCGCGGGGAGTGAATCGGCCGGGAGACGGCTTTCGCCGGCTTCTCGCGCGGCGGAAGCGGGCGGCGTCCACGCCGCGCCCGCATGCGGCGCTGACGGGCCCGCCCCTCCGGAGCCGGGGAGGGGCGGATAGCACGCCGAGACAAGGGCCATCATCGCGATCGAACTCGCGAACAGGGGAGCTTTCAGAAGTCCGGAACCTCCAGCAGCCGGCGAAGACCTGCCGTGCGTGTCTGCTACGTGGCCGCACTCGCGAACGTTGACCGCGAAAACCCTCTCACATCCGAGGGCGGATACAGGATAGTTCACCCCTGCAGCAACGCAAGGAACGGAAGAGTACGGGGCGTCACGATCTGGTGAGCGCGTCCGCTGCCGGCTCAATGGCCGCGGCGGTCGATCCGGAAGATGCGAACGCGGGGAACGTCGTTGTCATCGATGTCGGCGACGGCAACGCGGTCGCCGGACCAGCTCACGTAGCTTGCCGCACGAAATGGGGAGGGGACGATCCCGAGGAACGCGCCATTGCGATCGACGACGGCGAAGCCGGTGATCGGCGTGAAATAGCTGCCGAGCATGATCCAGAAGTCGCCGCGGTCATCGGTTCCGATTTCGCGCCAGAGCGGATAGGTGCGCGGCAGGTCGGACTCGTGTGCAACGGCGCGCAGCGCTTCGTTATGGTCGGTGTACAGGTGAAACAGCGAATCGCGGTTCACTGCCGGCACCGGTCGTGGTACGAGTCCGCTGATGCGAATGATCAGCGTGGTGTCCCGTCCATCCGATGATCGCAACCACTCGGCACGGTCGGTCGCGCCGTAGATCATCGAGCCGTCCTGCTGGAACGCCATCGTCGTTTGCCCGGCGAACGGCACGCGGAACACAGCTTCTCCATGTTCGCTGTGCACGGTCCATTGCAGTGGCGGCGCGGCGACCGGCGACGGAATGGTGTCGGCGGAACCGCCACCAAGCGGGACTCTGGCCCAGTGACTGGTGAACGCGCCGCGGAGGTTGGTGGTGACATGGAGTATGGCGCGCCCTCGCTGGTCAACCGCAACGGGAAAACCATCGCAGCAGGGCGCACGCATCGTCCGGATCAGGCGTCCATCGATCGTGAACACGGTGATCCGAGCCAGATGTATGTCGTCGACCACGATCGTATCGCGCAGCAAACCAACTTCATTCCTCCGAAATTCGCCGGGACCTTCGCCGTCGCGGCCGATCTTGCGAACCAGGGCGCCGTGCACGTCGTACACGTTGATTCCGGGTGTCTTCGAATCCCATTCCACCAGGCGCCCATCGCCGAGCAGAGAGATTCCCGCGGGATGCTCCAGCATTCCGGGCGAGTCGTCAGCAGGCTGAATCGTCCGTTCGTACGTGAGCTTCCATCCGTTGGTATCGCTCCACGACGTCGGCCCGGGATTCGTCACCCGCACGATGTGATGGTCGACTGTATCGCGCACCGGCTTCGCCAGCCGCTGCGCGGCGAGCCCGTGCGTCGCGCCAAGCACCAGTGCCCACGCTGCGATCCGCCTCACTGGTGACTCCGATCGATGGGAATGATTCGCACTGCGGGCCGCATCGGTCACCTCGCAGGCTGTCCGCTATCTTTGTCGCGCGATCTCAACCGGACCCGGCATGCACCACACCGCACTCGACTCCCGACACCGCGCTCTCAACGCCCGCATGATCCCGTTCGCCGGATGGGAGATGCCGGTGCAGTATGCCGGCCTGGTCGAGGAGCATAACGCCGTTCGCAAGGCGGCGGGGCTCTTCGACCTCTCCCACATGGGCGAGCTGTACCTCACCGGCAGCGGTGCAGGGGCGGCGCTCGACTTCGCCCTCGTCACCGCGCCGGGAAAACTGGCGGTGGGCCGGGCGCACTACTCGATGATCTGCGCTGCCGACGGGGGTGTCATCGACGATCTCATCGTCTATCGCCTGGGTGACGCGCGGTACCTGGTGGTCGCCAACGCCTCCAACGCCGATGCCGTTGCCGCGGCGCTCCGTGAGCGGATCACCGGATTCGACGCGCGGCTCGACGATGCGTCGATGCGGACCTCGCTGGTGGCGATCCAGGGGCCGCGCGCCGCCGGAATCCTGCAACCATTTACCGAATTCGATCTCGCCACGCTCAAGTATTACGCGGGCATCGAGATCACGGCGTGTGGCGTCCCCGCGCTCCTCGCCCGGACCGGTTACACCGGCGAAGACGGTTTCGAGCTCTTTGTCGGTTGGGACGACGGCGTCACCGTCTGGGACTCGCTGCTCGACGCCGGGAGATCTGCCGGACTGATTCCCGTCGGACTTGGTGCGCGCGACACCCTGCGCCTCGAAGCCGGGATGCCGTTGTATGGCCAGGAGCTCGGTCGCGACACCACGCCGTTCGAGGCCAACCTCGGCCGCGTCGTGAAGTTCGACAAGAGCGGCGATTTCGTGGGCCGGAGCGCGCTGGAACGCGTCAAGGACACGCCGCGCAAGACGCTCGTCGGGATGCGGATCACCGGTCGAGGGATCGCCCGGACCGGCTATCCCGTCTATCTTCCCGCCGCGCCGGAACCGTGCGGGACGATCACCAGTGGAACGGCATCTCCCACGCTCGGCGTCGCCATCGCGATGGGGTATGTCCCGGTCGGTCAGGGCCACCCAGGCAACACCCTCGAGGTGGGAATCCGGAACCAGCGCGCCACGGCCGAGATCGTGCCGCTGCCGTTCTATCGACGTTCGACCTGAGGCCTGGGAGGCGCCCGGTGGACATCCCCGAGAAGCTCAAATATTCGGTCGAGCACGAATGGCTCGCCGTCGACGGCAAGAACGGCACGGTCGGGATCACCGCCTTCGCGGTCGAGCAGATCGGGGACATCGTCTTCGTCGAACTTCCCGCCGTCGGCACGACGATCGAAGCGACCAAGGCGTTCGGCGTGATCGAGTCGGTCAAGGCCGTGAGCGAACTCTTCGCGCCGGCATCGGGGAAGGTGATCGCCATCAACGACACGCTGGCGGACGCACCGGAAACCGTCGCAAGCGACTGCTACGGCGCAGGCTGGCTGATCAAGATCGAACTGAGCAATCCCAACGACGTCAACGCGCTCAAGGATGCAGAGAATTATCGCGCCATGATCGCGAGCCTCTAGACCAGACCGAGCGTGACACCCTCCAACGCATTCGCGGCGCGCCACATCGGGCCCCGCGCCGACGACATCGAGTCCATGCTCGGTGTGCTCGGGTATCCGTCCCTCGACACGTTCATTGACGCGATCATTCCGGAGTCGATCCGCCTCCGCCGGGCACTTGCCCTTCCGCCCGGGAAGAGCGAAGCCGACGTGCTTGCCATGACGCGCGCACTCGCGGACGAGAACCAGGTCTTCCGGTCGTATCTCGGTCAGGGATACAGCAATACCCTCGTGCCGACGGTGATCCAGCGGAACATCCTCGAGAATCCCGGGTGGTACACCGCGTACACGCCGTATCAGGCCGAGATCGCGCAGGGGCGGCTGGAAGCGCTGTTGAATTTCCAGACGATGGTGAGCGACCTCACCGCGCTGCCGATCGCCAACGCGTCGCTGCTCGACGAGGGGACCGCCGCGGCGGAGGCGATGGCGATGACCCTCGCCGTGGTGAAGCATGGCGAGACGCCGGTCTATCTCGTCGACGCGAACTGCCATCCGCAGACGATTGCCGTGGTGCGCACCCGGGCCGAGGCGCGCGGCGTGATGATCGAAGTCGGCGACCCCGCGACGTTCGACTTCGCTGGTGGTGATGCGCCAGCTGCGATCGGATGCCTGCTGCAGTACCCCGCGACCGACGGCGGAATTCACGACTGGCGTGCCGTGTGCGAACGCGCCCACGCGGCGGGCGCGCTGGTGACGGTGGCAACCGACCTCCTCGCACTCGCCGTGCTCACGCCGCCGGGAGAATGGGGCGCGGATGTTGCGGTCGGGAATTCGCAGCGCTTCGGCGTCCCGCTCGGATACGGCGGTCCGCACGCCGCGTTCTTCGCGACGCGCGAGGAGTTCAAACGACACATTCCGGGACGGATCATCGGCCTCTCGCGTGACGCCACCGGCAAGCCGGCATTGCGGATGGCGCTGCAGACGCGCGAACAGCACATCCGTCGCGACAAGGCGACGAGCAATGTCTGCACGGCACAGGTGCTGCTCGCGGTCATGGCGTCGATGTACGCCGTGTATCACGGTCCCGACGGGATCCGCGCGATCGCCGAGCAGGTTCACGGGCGGGTCCGGCAACTCGTCGACGCACTGGGAACCCTCGGGATTCGCACCGACCACGATCACGTCTTCGACACGGTCGTGGTGACGCTCGAAGCGGCGGTGCGCGAGCGCGTCATCGCCGCGGGGGTCGAACGCCGGATCAATCTCCGCCGCCTCGACCTCAATCGGGTCGCTGTCTCATTCGATGAGACAGTGACCGAGCGCGATGTCGCCGACGTCGTGGCGTGCTTCGCCGGTGATCGCGAAGTGACGCTGCCGGAACCGGCGACGGCATCCGCTGCGGCGATGTTCGGGGCATTCGCGCGCACGTCGGCGTACCTGACCCACCCGGTCTTCCACCGCCATCGCTCGGAAACCGAGATGCTGCGCTACATGCGCGGCCTCGAGGCCAAGGATCTGTCGCTCACGGCGGCGATGATTCCCCTCGGCTCGTGCACCATGAAACTCAACGCCACGACCGAGATGATCCCGGTGAGCTGGCCGGAGTTCGGCGCGATGCATCCGTTCGTGCCGGTGACGCAGGCGGCGGGATACGCCGAGCTGTTCCGCCGCCTCGAAGCAGACCTCTGCGAGATCACCGGTTTTGCCGCGGTGTCGCTCCAGCCGAACGCCGGGTCGCAGGGCGAGTACGCCGGGCTCCTCGCGATCCGCGCCTACCATCATGCGCGCGGCGAACAGCATCGCACCGTCTGCCTGATCCCGATCAGCGCCCACGGGACCAATCCGGCGAGCGCGGTGATGGCCGGGATGCGCGTGGTGGTCGTCGCGTCCGATGCGCGCGGCAACATCGATGTCGAGGATCTCCGCGCCAAGGCGGAAGCGAACGCCGACAATCTCGCGGCGCTAATGGTGACCTATCCGTCGACCCACGGCGTATTTGAAGGATCGATCGCCGAGATCTGCCGGATCGTGCATGCGAACGGCGGACAGGTGTACATGGACGGCGCCAACATGAACGCGCAGGTCGGCCTCTGCCGCCCGGGCGACATCGGCGCCGACGTCTGCCATCTGAATCTGCACAAGACGTTCTGTATTCCTCACGGCGGCGGCGGCCCGGGGATGGGTCCGATCGGCGTGGCCGCGCACCTCGCGCCGTTCCTTCCCGACCATCCCGCCGTCGATCTCGGTCACGGACAGAGCGCGGGGACGGTGTCGTCGGGGCCGTGGGGATCGCCGAGCATCCTGCCGATCTCGTGGATCTACATCCAGTTGATGGGCGCCGAAGGGCTCACCGAGGCGACGAGGGTCGCGATTCTCTCGGCCAATTACATCGCGCGCCGGCTCGCCGGTGCGTACGACCTCCTCTACTCGGGGTCGCACGGGCTGATTGCGCACGAATGCATTCTCGACACCCGGCCGTTCAAGGAGAGTGCCGGCGTCGACGTCGAGGATATCGCCAAGCGGCTGATCGATTTCGGATTCCATCCGCCGACGGTGTCGTTCCCGGTGCCGGGGACGTTGATGGTCGAACCGACCGAGTCGGAGCCGAAGGAAGAGCTCGACCGGTTCATCGATGCGCTGCTGGCGATACGCGAAGAGATCCGCGCGGTCGAGCGCGGCGACGTCCCGCGCGACAACAACGTCCTCAAGCACGCGCCGCACACCATCGAGCAGGTGGCCGCCGACCAGTGGGATCATCCCTACTCGCGCGAGTCGGCGGCGTTCCCGGCTCCGGGCCTGCGGGACCGCAAGGTGTGGCCCACCGTCTCGCGGATCGACAACGCGTTCGGCGACCGCAACCTGGTGTGCACCTGCCCGCCACTCGAGGATTACGTCTAGCCGTTCCGCGCGATAGCTTCATCGATCCCCTTCGCTTTCCCCATTTTCCAACGCTGGAGGGTCACATGTTCGACGACGCCACCACCGGGGTCCCGCGCCGCGGATTCATTGGCAGTGTTGCCGCCGCCGCGGTCGGCCTCGGGATGACCGGGTTGACGGCAGATCGCGCCGCGGGGGAGAGTGTCGCATCGCGGGTCGCCGACGCCAAGCTCGAAGCGTGGTTCGGCAAGCTGACCGGGAAGCACCGCGTGGTCCTCGACGCACCGGCGGTCAACAGCGGGATGCCGATGGTATGGCCGCGCGTCTTCCTGATGACGACCGACGCGACGTATCCCGGTGAGGGAAGCAGCGCGATGGTGATCTGTCGTCATGAAGGACTGCCGCTGGCGCTCCAGGACAGCATCTGGGCCAAGTACCATCTCGGCGAGATGTTCAACGTGAAGGATGGCGCGGCGCCGGCGACCCGGAATCCGTTCGCCAACATCACCAACCTGCCGCTCCCCAATCTTGGCACGTCCAACATGCTCAAGACCGGCGTCCTCGTCGGCGCATGCGACGTGGCGATCACCGTGTACAGCGGCGCCGCCGCGGCGAAGATGAAACTCGATCCTGCCGCCGTGAAGCGGGAGTGGGTCGCCGGCCTGTACCCGGGAGTGCAGATCGTGCCGTCGGGTGTCATGGCGGTCGCACGAGCGCAGCAGTTCAACACCCAGTACATCTTCGCCGGTTGACCGATTGACGAGGTGAGGGGCCGCTCGGTCCCTCACCTCCGTTGTTCGCGCTCACACCACGCTTCGCAAGCGCCTGCCAGCCCAGGGGACCAATGACCGATCAATTCTTGCCGCGGCCGCTTTCCCGTCGCGCGTTCGTGGAACAGGGCGCGGCGGCGGCGGCGATCGCGCTGCGGCCTCGCGGCATCACCGCGTTTCAGCGCGCCGGCGACGATTTTTCGATCGCGACCGAAGGGATCGACGCACACTGGACCGTCGCCGGAGGTTCCTTTCGCGTCGTGAAGCTCGTCGACCGGATCGGCAACCGCGCCCTCACGCCGGCACCCGATCCATTTGTCCTCCGGCTCCACGACGGTTCGACGATCGCAGCCTCGGCGATGAGGATCGCGGCCGGCCCTCGACCGCTCCGGCTGGCGGCCGACCACCACGCCTCCCGCCGCGCGGAACAGGGCGGCGGTCGTGCCATCGAGCTCGACCTGGTGCACGAACCAACCGGTCTCCATGTGACCTGGCGGGCGATCGCCCGCGACCGGTCGGGGTACCTGCGCCAGGAGGCGACGCTCACGGCAACGGCGGCACCGGTGCCGATCGCCGAGATTATCCTGGTCGACGCGGAAAGCAGTGGCGTCGCCATCGTCGGCACGGTGAAAGGATCTCCGGTCGTCGCCGGTAACCTCTTTCTCGGGTTTGAGCATCCCCTTTCGACGCACGAGGTAACGGGAAACCGCGCCACCGGATCGCTCCCGCGCGAGCTTCCGCTTCGTCCGGGGACCGCTTTCACCGTGTCGTCGGTCATCGGTACCACCGCTACCGGCCAGCTGCGTCGCGATTTTCTCGGGTATCTCGAACGTGAGCGCGCCCATCCGTACCGTACCTTCCTGCACTACAACTCATGGTACGACCTCGGCTACTTCACCAAGTACGATGAAACCGGCGCGCTCGACGTGATCCATCGCTTCGGCGAGGAGCTGCATCGCAAGCGCGGCGTGACGCTGAGTTCGTTTCTCTTTGATGATGGCTGGGACGACGCGACGACCCTCTGGCATTTCAATGCCGGGTTCCCGCACGGGTTCGCGAACGTGCGGCGCGCGGCACAGCAATACGGCGCAGCCCCCGGCGTCTGGCTGTCGCCGTGGGGCGGATACGGCGACCCGCGCAAGCAGCGGATCCAGTATGGCAAGGCGCAGGGATACGAAACGAACGCCGGCGGCTTCGCGCTCTCCGGGCCGAAGTACTACCAGCTGTTCCACGACACCTGCGTCGACTTCATCCGCACCTACGGGATCAACCAGTTCAAGTTCGACGGCACCGGCAACGCATCGCGCGTCGTTCCGGGGAGCGCGTTCGACAGCGATTTCGACGCGATGATCTCGCTGATCGGCGATCTGCGCCGAGTCGAGCCCGATCTGTACGTGAATCTGACCACCGGGACGTATCCGTCACCGTTCTGGCTCCGGCATTGCGACTCGATCTGGCGCGGCGGCGAGGACGATGATGTCGCCGGGGTGGGACCAGACCGCGAGCGATGGATCACTTACCGCGACGGCGACACCTACGCCGGCATCGTGAAGAAGGGGCCGCTCTATCCATTGAATTCGCTGATGCTGCACGGGATGATCTACGCCAAGCACAACCGGCGGCTCACCGTCGATCCCGACCATCGGTTCCGCAACGAGATCCGGTCGTACTTCGGAACCGGCACGCAGCTCCAGGAGATGTACATCACGCCATCGCTGCTCTCCACCGACAACTGGGACGACCTCGCAGAGGGCGCCAACTGGTCGCGCCGCAACGCCGGCTCACTGGTCGATACCCATTGGGTCGGCGGTGATCCGGTGAAACTCGAGCCGTACGGCTGGGCGTCGTGGTCACCGTCGAGTGCCACGCTGGTGCTCCGCAATCCCGGCGACGCCGCGAAATCGATCGACATCGATGTCGGTGCAGCGTTCGAACTTCCGGAACATGCGCGCGGGAAGTATCGCTTGTCGGTGCCGTGGCGCAGCGCACGCGGGACGTCGCCGATCACGGTCGCCGCGGGGTCGTCGCACACCTTCCGCCTCGAGCCGTTCGAGGTGCTCACCTTCGAGGCAAACCCCGCCTAGCGGGATGCGACGCGCCTCGGACGTTCGAACGAGTATCCGCCTGGTTGTCGCGCGGCTGATCATCCCGGCGATCCTGGGCGCGCAGGGCGTTGCGTTCTCGCCGGGAATGACGATCACGCACTCGGTTCGCATCCGTCCCGGGCGATACGACGCGCCCGCTGGCGACTCCGCCGCGATTACCGTGCGCGGGTCCGACGTTACGGTCGACCTCACGGGCGTCGAACTCGTCGGCGACAGCGACCGGGCCGCGCCGGATCGCTTTACCGGCACGGCGATCCGGGTCGACGGCGGACGGAATATCGTGATCACGGGGGTGCGGGCGCGCGGCTACAAGGTGGGGATCATTGCGCGCCATGTGACCAGGCTGTCACTCCTCGACAACGACCTGTCGTACAACTGGAGGCCGCGGCTCTACAGCGGGATCGAAAAGGAGTCGCTGATCGACTGGCTCGACTATCACAACAACGAGCACGATGAGTGGCTGCGATACGGCGCGGGGATCTATCTCGACGACATCACGATCGGCGAGATCAAGGGAAACAGCGTCACGCATGGAATGGACGGCCTGATGGTCGTGCGGTCGACGGGGATCAGGATCTGGAACAACACCTTCTCATACAACTCCGGCGTCGGCTTGGGCCTCTACCGCGCGTCCCACAACTACATCATGCACAACCGCATCGACTGGAACGTGCGAGGCTATGCCGACGGCTTCTACAATCGCGGGCAGGATTCCGGCGGCCTGCTGATCTACGAACAGAGCAGCAACAATGTGGTCGCCTACAACTCGGTCACCCATTCGGGGGATGGGCTGTTCCTCTGGGCGGGACAATCAACGATGGACACCGGCCAGGGGGGTTGCAACGACAATCTCTTCTACGCCAATGACTTCTCGTACGCGCCAACCAACGGGATGGAAGCGACCTTCTCCCGCAATGCGTTCGTCGCCAATCGAGTCGACGGCAACTGGCACGGACTGTGGGGCGGATATTCGTACGGTTCAGTCGTGCTGGGAAACCACTTTGACGGCAACGGCGAAGCGATCGCGATCGAGCACGGTCAGGACAACGAGATCACCGGCAACACATTCTCCGGCGACACGACCGGCGTGCATCTCTGGTGGAACCGGATCGAGCCGTCGGACTGGGGCTATCCGAAGCATCGCGACACGCATTCCCGCGACTACACGATCAGCGACAACCGCTTTGCCGGCGAGCGGGTCGCGATGCGAGTCGACAACACCCAGCAAGTGCACGCCGCGGGAAATTTCTTCCGCACCGTCGACACTATTGTCCGCGCCAGCGGCGACACGACAGCGTGGCGCTTCGCGACGGCAGTCCGGCCGCGACCCCAGCCGGCAATTCCGGCTCGCTATCGTGTCGCCCGGCTCCCCGGGGGTACCGACGCCATCACGCCGCCGGCACAGCGGCGTGGACGATCGGCGATCATCATTGACGAATGGGGACCATACGACTGGAAGAGCCCGAGGCTCTGGCCGCTGGGCCGGGACGACGGACCGACTGTGACGCTCAAGGTGCTTGGGCCGCCAGGACGATGGCGCGTCGTTTCGCGCGAAGGGATCGCATCGTTGTCGGCCGACAGCGGAACGATGACGCAGACGATCATGGTGACGCCGATGCCGGGACGCGAAGGAGACGTCGATCTGGAGCTCGAGTATCACGGCGGGCCCGTGATGACGGCGTTCGGCGAGCGGATCGCCGCCGGGAAGGCGATACGCTTTGGATGGCGCCGTTTCGCTCCGGCGGCCCGTTGGCATCTCGACTTCGTGCCGTTCGATTCGACCCGGACGTCGCGCAGTGATTCGGCTGCAATCAGCAAAGCATTCGCCCAGGCTCCCATTGCGTCACTCGACACCAACCGCCTCGACCTGACCTGGTACGCGCCGCCGTCGAAGGCGATCCGGCAATCCGACGTGCTGACCCGCGCGACCGCGTCGATCGACCTCGCGCCAGGGCGCTACCTGCTTCGCACCATCGCGGACGACGCCGTTCGCGTCTACATCGACGACCGGCTCGTCCTCGATGATTGGACACCCGGCGAATCGCATCTCAAGGAGGTTCCGTTCGTGGCGACCGGCACGCATCGCTTCCGCGTCGAGCATCTTCAACTCGATGGCTGGTATGAACTCCGGCTCGACATCGATCGGATGCCGCAATGACGCGACCGCTCGTCATCGGCATCGTGGGCGGATCGGGCTCGGGAAAGACGACGGTGGTCCGCGCGATCGTCGAAGCGGCCGGCGTCAGCGCATCAGTGCTCGACCAGGACGGCTACTACCATGATCTGTCGCATCTTGCGCTCGACGAGCGGCGCCAGGTCAACTTCGACCATCCCGATTCGATCGATGCAGCACTGCTGGCAGAGCACCTGGAGCGGCTGGTGCGGGGTGAGGCGATCGAGAAGCCGGTCTACGACTTTGCTGCGCATACCCGCGCGCCGGAACGCGTGCTGGTCGAGGCGAATCCGATCATCGTGGTGGACGGGATTCTCCTCTTTGCCGACCGCCGGCTTCGCGATCTCTTCGACATCAAGATCTATGTCGACGTCGCCGATGATATCCGGTTCATCCGCCGGCTCGAACGTGACGTGATCGACCGCGGCCGATCGATGGCCGATGTGGTGCGCCAGTATCTCGCCACGGTGCGGCCGATGCATCTCGAATTCGTCGAACCGTCGAAGCGCCACGCAGACATCATTCTCCCCGGTGGAGGGCACAACCGGATCGCGATCGAGATGATCGTGGCGCGGGTCCATTCTGAACTGCAACGGCGCACGTCCCACGGTGCGTGACCTTCAAGCCGCAGTCGCAGCGGCATCCGCACTCAAGAGTCAGCGGACCCGATGGATTACGCGATTTGCGCCGTCACCCACAGGCGAACTCCATCTCGGCCATGTCGTGCACGCGCAGTGGGTATGGGGGATCGCCGCCGCGGTCGAGGCGGTCGTGCTGATCCGGAGCGAGGACCACGACCGCAGCCGGAGCAGTGCCGAGTTCGAGGGAGCGATTCTTGAGGACCTCGCATGGCTCGGATTTGAAGGCGACGTACGGTCACGAACCTCGCTCGATCGCCATCCATCGCCGTTCCGTCAGAGTGACCATCCCGAGCGCTACGCCGCCGCGCTCGTTCGGCTCCAGTCGGTCACCGACGTCTACCAGTGCCGCTGCACCCGCGCCGCGATGCCGCTGACTTCCGCCGGCGAGCGCCGCTACCCGGGGACGTGCCGTGGGACGCCGCTGGACGGTCGCGGCGACGCAGTCATCCGCGCCAGGATTCCGGACGGGGAGGTCGAGATCGACGATCTGGTGCTCGGCCCGCTGGGGCAGCACCCGCAGGATGATCTCGGTGATGTTGCGATCCGCGATGCGCGTGGCCAATGGACCTATCAATTCTGTGTCGTGGTCGACGATCTGCACGACGACGTCAATCTCATCATTCGCGGTGAGGATCTTGCCGCGTCAACGGGAAGACAACAGCTTCTCGCGCGGCTGCTCGGCGCGGTGACGCCACCGGTGATGGCGCATCACCCGCTCGTGCTGGCGCTGGATGGTCGAAAGTTGAGCAAGCGGGATCGAAGCAAGACGGTGCGGGCGATGCGCGCCGGGGGAATGACCCGCGACGACATCCTCAATGCGGCGTCGACGGCGCTCCGTAGACCATCCGGTACACCGACTGATTCCGGATGATGGCCCGCACGTAGTCGCGCGTCTCGACGAAGGGAATCCGCTCCACGAACAGTTCCGGATCGTCAATCGGATCGTGGACGTGGTCGGCGCTTCGCCGCTGGCCGGTGAGCGGCGCGATCGTCCAGCTGTTCACCCGGCTCTCGCCCGCGTTGTACGCTGCCAGCGACCGCTCGACCTCGGGATACCGTCGCAGTGCCGCAGCGAAGTGATGAATGCCGAAGACGAGGTTGATCGGCGCGATCCAGAGGAGCGCGGGATCGAAATCGGGAAAGCCGAGCGCCCTGGCGAGATCCCGTCCGGTGGAAGGCTGCACCTGCATCAGGCCGCGCGCGTCGGTGCGCGACGTGGCGTGCGGCTCGAATCCCGATTCCTGGCGGATCACCGACGCGACCAGTAGCGGATCGACCGATTCGGACGCCGCCGTCTGCCGCAAGGATTCCGCGAACGGCAGCGGGTAGATCAGCTGCCAGAGCGTCGCATCCTTCGGTGCGCCGGCGCTCGCGGCGCGGCTCCCCAGCTGTGCTGCGCGCGCCATGAACCCATGTGCGAGGAACGCCTCGCCGGTACGCTCCGCGTCGGTGCCGCGCGCATCGCCGGAGAGTCGATCGCGCTCGAACCGCGCTTCCATGTCGAGGCCGAGGGCGTCGAGCCGGGCAGCGCGCGCAAAGACGCCATTGAGTGAGTCCGGAGGGATCGCTGGTGGAGTCGTGATCACGGGCCACGGGATCGTGTCGAGCCGGGCCGCGGCGCGCACCGCGTAGTAACTCTCCGGTCCGCGAGGGAGAAGCTCGCGCCACGCCTGACGTGCACCCGCCGTGTCGCCGATCTGCCAGCGTGCCCGCCCCAGCCAGTAGCGCGAGGCATCCGTTTCCTGCGGCACCGCGTGCACGTCGAGGGCGTGACTGAGTTCACGGATGGCAACGCCGGCGTCGCCCCGCTCCAGGGCGATGAGCGCCGCCGTCAGAATCGCGTGCGAGCGCTGCGAGCTGCTGGGATATCGCGTCGCGAGGCGGAGGTAATCGGCGCGCGCCGAATCGACTTCGCCGGCGTCGATCGCGAGATCGGCGAGAAGGTACAATGCAATCGATGCCGCGGAAGTATCGCCAGGATACTGCCGGACCACCTGGTGCAGCGCGTGTTCGGCGGGGTCCAGCTGATTGGCGCGCAGCAGCGCCCGGGCGCGGAAGTACGCCGCTTCGCCGGCGTACGCCGGGTCGTGCACCGCGGCAAAGACTTCGGCCGCATCAGGCCAGCGTGACACCGCGCCGAGGGCGGTCCCCAGCATGACGCGGTCCTTGTCGGCCAGCGGGAGTTCGACGGCAGCGCGCGAGAACTGGTCGACGGCGTCCTGCGGTCGATTGACCGCGGCGGCCCGGCGCGCGACCGCAAGGCGGTCGTCGCGAACCATCGGCGGATTGACCTGGTCGATCAGGTCGAGTGCGTCCCGTGATTCGGCGCTGTTCGAGCTGGCCCGCAGCAGTTGCGCCAGCCCGGCGCCGATCGCGGCTTTCGCCGAGTCGGTGGTGGCGCCGCGCCACTCGACCTTGAATCCCGCCACATGCGCTCCGAGGGCGTTGTAGCGCGCCGCAGCGCCGTCAAAGTCGTCGTCGCGGTCGTGCGCGAGCGCTTCGGTCCACGGAATTCGCGGGAGCGCCGCCGGGAGTGCGACCGATGCATACAGTGCGGCGCGTCCGGCGGAATCCGCCGTCACGCCCGCGGCACGTAGCGCCAGCCAGTCGGCAAGATCGGGGAGCAACGCCATGGCGCGCCGATAGGTCGTCGCCGCACTGTCGAGCTGGTCGAGCCGGTCATATGCGCGGGCCAGATCGACGAGCCGGTGCGCCTGTTCCTCGTTGTCGCGGCTGCCGTCGACGACGGCGGCGGCCAGTGCGTCATCGAGAGCGTCGGCGTTGCGCGCCTGGGCAAGATCCGCATCGGTGAGCAGGCGCCGGCCGAGACGATCGAACTGGGCATCGAGCCACGTCTCATGTTCGAGGAGCGACCGGACGGTCTGCCAGCCCTCCCACGCCGCGGCGGACCGGGCGGCAAGCAGGACGACGTCGGGTGTTCGCGTGGCGGGAACGGCGAGGAGTGGTGCGAGAATCTGGTTGGCGCGCCACGGTTGTCCTGCGGCAAGCGCCGAATCTGCCGAGGCGTACGGCGTCTGCGCCGCACCTCGTGCCGCGGCGATAACGACGAACCATCCGGCGAGCAATCGGCGCATCCGGAAACTTATCTGCACTCGATTGCATTGCATCGTGCTAGACCGAGAGCTGTTCGGCCCGTTCGGGATGGAATTCACCTTCCCACCGCGCCATGACCACCGCGGCGAGGCAGTTGCCCAGCAGGTTGATCGACGTCCGGGCCATGTCCATCAATGCATCGACGCCAAGGATGACGGCGACCCCTTCGAGCGGCAGGCCGAACGATGCGAGGGTTCCCGAGAGGATGACCAGCGCCGCGCGCGGCACGGCGGCAACGCCCTTCGACGTCAGCATCAGCGTCAGCAGCATCAGCAGCTGCGTGCCGATCGGCATGGCGACTCCCGCCGCCTGCGCCACGAACACCGATGCCACGGCGAGATAGAGCGTCGATCCGTCGAGATTGAACGAGTAGCCCGCCGGCAGGACAAACGCGACGATCCGCTTGGGGACGCCCATCTTCTCGATGTTTTCCATCGCGAGCGGAAGTGCCGCTTCCGACGACGCAGTGGAGAAGGCGATGAGGTAGGGCTCGCGAACGTGCTTCCAGAAGAGCCCCAGCGGTATGCGAAAGATGAAGGTGACCGGGACCAGTGCCACAAGCACAAAGACCAGCAGCGCGCCGTACAGCGTCAGCACCAGCACGCCAAGGTTGCGCAGGACGCCGAGTCCGCTGTGACCCACCGTGACGGCCACCGCGGCGCCGATCCCGATCGGGGCAAACTTCATCACGATCTCGGTGAACTTGAACATCACCTGCGTCAGTGAATCGCAGAACGAAAGCATCACGTCGCGCGGCTTGCCGACCACCCGGCTCAGCGCGGCGCCGAAGATCACCGTGAACACGACGATCTGGAGCACCTCGTTCTTCGCCGCGCTGTCGAAGAACGACGTCGGCACGGCGTGAGTGAGGACGCCGGCGAAGGTCACCTTGGTCTGCGCCAGCTGTTGTCCGGCGGTTCCGGCGCCGGTGAGCGCCACACCGACCCCGGGCTTGATGAGATTGACCATCACCAGCCCGACGATCAGTGCGATGGTGGTGATGATCTCGAAATAGATGATCGAGCGGAGCGCCAGCTTGCCCACCCGCGAGAGATCATCGCCGTGCCCGGCGATGCCGACCACCAGGGCGCCGAAGATCAACGGGACCACGATGCACTTGATCAGTGCGAGGAAGATCGTCGAGAACGGGCCGAGAATCTGTGCCATGTCCACGTCGGGCCAGTAGGCGTGATTGAGCCAGCCGATCACCACGCCCACGATCATCGACACGACGATCCATGAGGTCAGTGAGACCTTTCGCATTGTGGTTCCTTCGTGGAGGTGGACCGGGTGCGAGGCCGGTCAGGCCGCGAGCGCGCCAGCCTTCTGCTTGACGCGATCGACCAGCGCATTCCAGCTGTCGGAGAACTTGCTCACGCCGTCCTCTTCGAGGAAGGCCGTCCGCTCCGCCAGCGGTGCCACGCCGAGTTTCTCGTAACCGGCCAGGAGCGCCTCGGCCTCGATCTCGCTCTGCGGCGTGATCCGGACCTCGGGCTTGCCGTGGTCGTTGTAGGCACGGAAGGTGTCGGGCGGCAACGTATTCACGGTGTCGGGCGCGATCAGCGCCTCGGCATAGAAGATGTCGGAGAGTGATTTGTCCTTGGTGCTCGTCGACGCCCAGAGGGGGCGCTGCGCCTTGGCTCCGTGCGATGCGATCGCCTGCCAGCGCGGATGCATCAGCGACTGGCCGAAGACTGCATACGCCACGCGCGCATTCGCGATCGCCATCTGATGCAGGAACCGCTTGCCGCGATCACCGGCCTTGGCAAGGGCGGGGTCGGTCTGGCCATCCACCCGGCTCACGAAGAAGCTCGCGACCGAATAGACGGTAGCGACCGGGAGACCGAGCTTGATGCGCCGCTCCAACCCCGAAAGGAATGCCTCGATCACCTGCTTGTACCGATCGACGCTGAAGAGGAGAGTGATGTTGATGTTGATGCCGTCGGCGAGGCATTGCTCGATTGCCGGCAACCCCGCTGCGGTGCCGGGGATCTTCACCATCAGATTCGGCCGGTCGACCAGCTTCCACAGCCGGTGCGCCGCTTCGATCGTTCCCTCGGTGTCGTGCGCCAGCTTGGGCGACACCTCGATGGACACCGTGCCGTCTCCGTGCCCGCTGTGCTCATACACCGGGCGAAACACGTCGCACGCCGCCTTCACATCCTTGACCATCAGCGCTTCGACGATCGCCTCCGGTGATTCTCCGGCGCGACTGAGCGTACGGATGTCGTCATCGTAGTCGCCGCTGCCCGCGACCGCCTTCTCGAAGATCGTCGGGTTCGACGTCATCCCGCGCAGCGAATCCTGGGTCACCAGCCGCGCAAGTTCGCCGGACTGGATCAGGTCACGCGTGACGAAATCGTACCAGATGCTCTGGCCAAGCTCGGTGAGCTGCTGCAGTGGTTGCGCCATCGCGATGCTCCGGTCAGACCAGTGCGCGCACGGCGGCCGCGACGTGGTCGGGGGTGAATCCGAATTCCTTGAAGAGCCGCTCCGCGGGAGCCGACGCACCGAAATGGTCGAGCCCGATCGCGGTCCCGCGGCTCCCTGTCCAGCGACACCAGCCGAACGACGAGGCGGCTTCGACTGACACTCTCGCGGTGATGGACGACGGCAGCACCCGCTCGCGCCACACGTCGTCCTGGGCCGCGAACAGCTCCCACGACGGCATCGACACGACGCGCGTGGGAATCCCTTCTCCGTCCAGTGTCTCCGCCGCCTTGATTGCCACCTGTACTTCGCTGCCGGTCGCGATCACGATGGCGCGCGGCGGCTGTGACGGTTCACGAAGAATGTACGCGCCGCGCGCGGTTTCGCCCACGGCGTCGGCCGCCCGCGCTTGCGCCGGGAGCTTCTGCCGGGTGAGAATCAGCGCGGTCGGTCCGTCGGTGTGATGCATCGCTGCTTTCCACGCTTCGACCGTCTCGGCCGCGTCGGCGGGGCGGAGGGCCACCATCCCCGGGATGCTCCGCAGCATCGCGAGCTGTTCCACTGGTTGATGCGTCGGACCGTCTTCGCCGAGACCGATTGAATCGTGGGTGAAGATGTAGATCGGCGCCTGCTTCATCAGCGCGGCAAGGCGCACTGCCGGCTTGCAGTAGTCGAGGAAGATCAGGAATGTCGCGCCGTACGGGCGGAATCCCCCGTGCACCGCGATGCCGTTGAGCGCCGACATCATGCTGTGTTCCCGCACGCCCCAGTGCATGCGCGGCCCGGTGGTCTCGGCGTCGAAGATTTCGCCGATCTTGATATTCGTGCCGTTGCTGCCGCCGAGATCCGCGGAGCCGCCCATCAATGCGGGGACGCCCTTCGCAATCACTTCGAGCGCCTTCTGCGACGCCTGGCGCGTGGCGAGTGATTCCTTGGAGAGATCGGGGAGCGACGCCTCCCAGTTGGCCGGAAGCTCTCCGGCGAGCCGGCTCCGGAAGAGCGATGCCTCAGGGCTCCTGGCGAGCCGTGCTTCCCACGTCGACACCATCGTGTCGCCACGCGCCAGCAGCGGACGCATTTCATCGTACGCTTCGGGTGCGACGTGATACGGATCCTGCGGCCAGTGCAGGATCGCCTTGGTTCTTGCGACTTCGTCCCGGCCGAGCGGTGCGCCGTGCGCTTCCGGCGTCCCCTCCTTGGTCGGCGCGGGATTGCCGATCACGGTGCGGAGGCGGATCAGCGTCGGCCGCTCCGACTGCGACGCGGCATCGGCGAGCGCCGCATCGATCGCGGCGAGGTCGTTGCCGTCGTCGACGTGCAGCGTCCGCCATCCGTACGCCTGGAAGCGCTGCTCGACGCTCTCGGTGAAGGTGATGCTGGTATGCCCGTCGATGGTGATCTGATTGTCGTCGTAGATCACTGTCAACTTCCCGAGCTGCAGATGGCCCGCCAGCGACGCCGCCTCGCTCGCGACCCCCTCCATCATGTCGCCGTCGGACGCGAAGACCCAGGTGCGGTGGTCGACGAGGTCGGTGCCGAACTGCGAGGCGAGGAGCCGCTCGGCGATCGCCATTCCCACGGCGTTTCCCATCCCCTGACCGAGGGGGCCGGTCGTCGTTTCGACGCCGACGGTGTGGCCGTGTTCCGGATGACCCGGAGTCTTCGACCCCCACTGCCGGAAGTTCTTGATGTCGTCGAGCGAGAGGTCGTACCCCGAGAGGTGCAGCAGCGAGTACAGGAGCAGCGACGCATGGCCGCACGACAGCACGAACCGGTCGCGGTCGGGCCAGTCGGGGTGATGCGGGGCGTGCTTGAGATGGCGGCGCCAGAGCAGGTATCCCACCGGGGCCAGCGCCATCGGCGTGCCGGGGTGGCCGGAGTCGGCGGCCTGCACCGCGTCCATCGCCAACACCCTGATCGAGTTGATGACCTGCCAGGCTGCGGCGTCGTTGATCGGCGGCTTGCTGGAAATGGCAGCGGTGGTTGGCACTGGTTCCGCCTGCGTGTGGAGTCCGAACGTTGGGTGCAGCAAGATAATGGGCGCCAGCCGAACTATCTTGCGAGCCGATGCAATACCAGATGAAGCAGAAGCTCTTCTCCTGGGGCGACGACTTCACCATCCGAGACAGTGCCGGAAACGACGCCTTCTTCGTCGACGGCAAGGTCTTCTCCCTCGGGCATCAACTCTCGTTTCAGGACATGTCGAAACGCGAGCTCGCCTTCATCAAGCAGAAGCTCCTCGCCTGGGGTCCCACCTACGAACTCTATCGTGACGGGGCACTCGCCGCCGTGGTGAAGAAGCAACTCTTCACGCTGTTCCGTTGCACCTTCAGCGTCGATGTCCCCGGTCCCGATGATCTCTCCGCCCTGGGCAACTTCACCGACCACGAGTACGTGATCTCGCGCGGCGGCAACGCCGTCGCCACGGTGTCGAAACAATGGTTCGCACTGACCGACACGTACGGCGTCGATGTCGCCGATGGGGAAGACGCCGTGCTGCTCCTCGCCAGTACCGTGGTGATCGACATGGCATGTCACCCGGACGACAACCGGCGATGAGGCGACGGATCCCGCACCATGTCGTCTGAACGGCGCAATTTTGACGCGGAAGGGTTCAACAGCGCCGCGTGGCCTGATCCCGCGGCCCCCGGCGGAATCACCGAGACGGCGCGGTTCTTCTCCAGGAGCCACGCCCCGGTCCCCCATGTCGATCCGGACCGATGGCATCTCGAGATCGGCGGCCTCGTCCAGCGGCCACAGCAGCTCCGCCTCGCCGATCTCGCCGCGATGCGCCGCCGCGAAGTCACGGCAACGCTGGTCTGCGCCGGATTGCGCCGGTCGGAGCTCCTCCGCGTGGCGCCCCTTCCCGGTGAACTTCCGTGGGGTCCCGAACCAGCGAGTACCGGCCGGTGGAGCGGGGTCCCGCTCGCCGACATCCTCGGAATCGTCGGCATCGACCCCGATGCACGGTATGTCGAATTCACCGGGCTCGATCAGATCGATCGCGATGGGCGCCAATTCGGCTTTGGCGGCTCGATCGACATCGAGAAGGCGCGCACCGCCGACGTGATTCTCGCGACGCATCTCAATGACGAGCCGCTGGCAGCGCGTCACGGAGCGCCGGTACGCGCCGTCGTTCCCGGGTGGATCGGGGCGCGCAGCGTGAAATGGCTCGGCGCGATCACCCTCCGCCGTGATCCGTCGGACAACTACTTCCAGACCCGCGCCTACCGGATGCAGCGCGAGATCGACCCGTCGAAACCGCGCGATGTTTCCGCCGGGACGGCGCTGGTAGAGGTATCGCTCAACGCGGTGATCGTCGACCCTCGCGACGGCGCCAGATGCCGGCCGGGGCCAATCACCATCCGGGGTTGGGCAATCGGGTCGGGGGGTACGCCGCTCCGATCGGTCGAGGTCTCGGCCGATGACGGCATCCACTGGACCGCGGCCCGGATCTCCCCGACCGGACGGTGGGCGTGGAGTCTCTGGGAAGCCAACCTGTCATTCCAGACCGGCACGCACGTCATTGCAGTAAAGGCGACGGATGCCGACGGCCGAACCCAACCGGCTTCACTCGATGAGGTGTGGAATGTCAAAGGCTACTGCAACAACGCGTGGCATCGAATTGCCATTGAGGTCGACTAGGGGAGGTCGCGCCGGCCGCGTGATCCTCGCGCTCGCTGCGGCCGCGATCGGCGCAGCACCGCTGGCGGCGCAGGCCGGCCCGGCCCGCATCATCATCGTCCGTCACGGCGAGAAACCGGGCGACTCACGCAATCCCCATCTCTCTCCAGCCGGCGTGAAGCGATCACACGATCTGGTGACCTTCATCACCACCACCCCGGCGATTCGGGACGGCGGCCTTCCGGTCGCGATCTACGCCACGCAGACGACGCACGATGCCGACGGCCAGCGCACCCAGGAAACGGTTGCGCCGCTCGCGCACCAGCTCGGCCTGGCCGTCCGCACACCATATCACGGCAGCGAGCCGGTCAAGCTCGCACGCGCAATTCTGCACGATAAGTCACTCGCGGGGAAGACGATCCTCATCTGCTGGAATCACGAAGAACTCCCGCAGCTCGAAGCGGCGCTCGGCGCACGACCGCTATCGCGGAAGTGGAAAAGCAGCAACTTCGACGAAGTCGACGTGATCACCTACCACAAGGGACGCGCGGCGCTGGGCGTCACCCGCTACGGCGCGCCGTAAGTCGAAGCGACGGCACCCTGCGGCGCGTCAATCCGCGGGGCGTCGCGGTCCGAGCAGCGACACCCAGCCGCATTCGCTCAGTACGTCGAGATAACGGTGCAGTCCGTCGGTTCCGATCACGAACGGATTGGTCATCGGTCCCTTGGCGCGTCGGAGTGAATCCATCCTCGGCACGGCATTGTCGACAAAGGGGTAGCTGTTGAGCTCGACATCGGCGTGCGCCGAGTCGGCAACCTTCGACAGGTGCGCCAGCGATGTGATGTAGGCGTTCTTCATGTCGCTTCCGGCCGGAATCTCGGTGCCCCCCAGGACCACTGCCGTGTGCGGCGTGCCGTGATCGGTCACCGGGACGATGACCGAAATCGTACCAGCAGTATGCGATGGAGTCATGAGGACCGTCACCGTTTCGTTGCCGAGGGTGAACGTCTGCCCGTCGACTGCGGTGAGATCGCGATGGGGTACGTCATCGACGGCCGCGCTCTCGTTCCCGGCTGACCGGTTTCCGCCCGTCGAGCCGCTGCGGCCGAATCCGCCACCACCGCCGCCGCGTCCTCCGCCAAACCCTCCGCGGCCGCCACCAAATCCGCCGCCGCCGCGACCACCCGTGCCGCCGCCCCCACCGCCGCCTCCGCCGCGCCGGCTGCCACCGCCGAGCGAATCACCCGCGCGAGTGCGCGACGGCCGGATCGCCGCGAGGCGTGCCGCTTCCGTCCAGTCTTCGGGTGACATGATCACCTGTGCTGCGTACTTGTCCTGGAAATATTTCGCGCCGCCGTATTCGTCGCCGTCGGCTTGCGTGACAATCACGTACTTCACTTGCGCCGGATCGAGGCCGACCTTGCGGAGCCCGCCCGCCACCATCGACTCGGCCGACCCGGTGTGCATTGCGTTGATCAGGATGATCCCCGCCGACGTCTGCACCGCCCACGCGCCGAGGCGGTCGGTTCCGACGTAATACAGGTTGTCGAAGACGCGGGTCGGCGGAAGGTGGGATTCCTTCCCACCGGCACGATACGGATCCCCCTCGCCGAGTTCGTTGCATTGCACCTCCTCCGTGGTCAGGAAGGCACTTCCAGCGAGTTCGCGCGCCCGGGCGAGGTGCTGTCGCGCTTCATCCGTTGGACTTTGCGCATCAAGACGCGCCGGCGAACAGACGATCAGCGAGCAGGTGGTGGCAGCGATCAGGAATCGAATCGGGTGGTGACGCATCGGCATCAGGCTCCGTGTATTTGCGTGGGACGATGCGATGCTCGTCGCGTTATCTTCGTTCCATTCCGAGCAGCACGCCATCCGCTGTTGCTACACTACGCACAGCCCCACCCGAAGGACGACGATGATCCCGGCGCGCGACGCTTTGAAACGATTGCAGGACGGTAACCACCGCTTCGTCGAACATGTGCGCAGTTCCGACGCATACCTGAGCCAGACTCGCCGCGCCGACCTCGCGGCGAAGCAGCCGCCGTTCGCGATCATCCTCGGATGCTCCGATGCGAGGGTGCCAGCGGAGATCGTCTTCGATCAGGGGCTTGGCGACCTGTTCGTCATCCGCGTCGCGGGGAACATCGTCGCGCCGTCGCAGATCGCCAGTGTCGAATTCGCCGCCGCCCGCTTCGGGACCCGGCTCGTGATCGTGATGGGTCACACCGATTGCGGCGCGATCCGCGCGACGATCGAGGAATTGCGGGACCCCTCGCCGGCCGGCTCCCACGCGCTCGATGCGATCGTCAATCGCGTCCGGCCATCGGTGGAAGAACTCCTGAGCACCGATCTCGTCAACGATCTCCCGGCGCTCGCGGCGCGCGCAGTCCGGGCCAACATCCGCGCGTCGGTGTCACACCTGCGCCACGGATCGCAGACGATCGAGCAGCTGGTTCGTGACGACGGTCTGTGGATCGTCGGCGCGGAATACTCGGTCGAAACCGGCATCGTCGATATCTTCGACGCCGACATCCCGGCGCACTGAATCGAGCGAAGGACTGATGTAGCAGAACGGGGCGGCCTTTCAGCCGCCCCGCCGCATTTCCATTCTCTGCAATCGGCTAGTGCTTCATCACCTGGCCACGGATCTCACCGTTCGGGTTCGTGGCGGTGTGGACGTTTACGTACGCATTGCCGTTGTTCAGGAGCGTCTTCAGCGAATCGCCGGAGATTCCCGGGTTGGCTCCCTTCCTCAGGTCAAGCGTTCCCGATGCCACCGTGCCGTCCTTGATATGCTTGACGGTGAACGTGTAGACCGGCGGACCGGCTACGCCCGCGGCCCCGACATGGATGTGCGCCGCGGTCGCAGTGTTGGAAAGATTATGGACAGTCACGTCGTAATGGAGCATCGAACCGGTCAGCGTGAGGGTGGCGGTACCGGTTGCGGTCGACGTTGTTGCGGGGGTCTCGCTCGCACCGGACATCTCGGCGGTGTACTTGACGCTCTGGGCATGATGGATAACCGGACGCGGCCCGGGGGCGGCGGCGAGTCCGATAACGGCGATGGTCATGAACATGTGATCCTCGGAGTGTTGGACGGCTCCGGGGACGACGGTCAGTCGGTCGGACGCACCGCAGATGCTATTGCGGGTGCGCTCCCGTCAGCAGCTTGGTCAGGTCGGCGATGGCGATCCGTCGCACCGGTCGGGACCGGATGAATACCACCGTCTTGCCGTCGGGGGTCAGCGTGGCGGCACCTTCATCCGCGGCGGTGTGCGTCAGTTGGCGGCGAACTCCCGTCTTCCGGTCGAGAAGACCCAAATCGCGAGTTGCGCCGTTCACCTGGAGATAGAGGATTTTCGAGCCGTCGTCCGAGACGTACGCCAGATTGTCGCCGGGATTCAATAGCGACGCGGCGTCCTTCTCGCTTCCCATCGGCACCGCATAAAAAGCAAAGCCGCCGGCGGCGGGCTGGGCGACAATTGCAGAATCACCCGGAAGGAGATCGACCGCGAAC
>DASYCE010000030.1 GCA_036500345.1 Gemmatimonadales bacterium
ATTCCAGCAGCGGCATGGACATAGTATCAGCTCGGCGCGCTCGGGAGGGCAAGGGTGGTACATCCCCTGAAATTCCCGTGTTCACGGTCGCGCAGCTGATCCAATCGATGCAGGGTGGGGACGTTCTTATTCGTGCTCCGCGTAATACGGTACCGGTGCTGGGCGCCCCTTCCGCGCCGAGACGATACTATGGCCATGCCGCACCCCCGACACTTCACCGCTGCCGATCTCGCCACCATGCCCGAAGACGGCAAGCGGTACGAGGTCATCGACGGCGACCTTTTCGTGAGTCCGTGCCCGGGTGGTCGTCACCAGCCGATCGTCATCCGGCTGATCGATGCGCTGGCGCAGTATCTGAAGCCAGGTCGGCGCATGGACGAGCTCCTCGCCGGCCCCGCCGACATCACCTTCGCGGAAGATTCGCTCGTCGAACCCGACGTCCTCGTCGCCGACACCGCCGCGTTCCTCCGTACCGGCGACTGGCGCGACGTCACCACGATGCATCTCGTGGTCGAGATCATCTCGCCGTCGACCGCGCGCACCGATCGTACCCGCAAACTCTCGCTCTATCAGCGCTACGGTGTCCCAACCTACTGGATAGTCGACCCAATCGCTCGGCAGATCGAATCGTGGACGCCGCTGGCAACCTCTGCGGTGGTCCATCGCGACACGATCGAGTGGCGGCATCCGGCGCTCGCCGATTCGCTCACCATCGATCTCGGCAAGCTCTTTACCTTTGACGCGCCAGAATCGCCCCAGGGAGAGAGGTAGCGGAACACAGCAGGCCGACTCAGGCCTGCGTCCGAATCCGGGCCGATTAGTCCCACGACCGGACACCGGTGCCCAGCCGATTCCCACCACCATCACGCGCAAGTCGTTGCTGCATATCGCTATGGCGCCATGGCAATTCCGGCGTGGCGCTTGCCATACCAGCAACTGCCATCAACCGGGACTGCGCCATGGATACCTTCGCCCAGGACGTTCGTTTTGCCCTGCGCCAATTGCTGCGCAGTCCCCTCTTTGCACTGACCGTGTTGGCGACCCTTGCCATCGCCATCGGCAGCGTGACCGCCGTCTTCGGAATCGTCAACGGTGTCTTGCTCAATCCATTGGGCTTTTCGCGGCCCGATCGGCTCGTCTACCTGGAGGGGCTGGACCCGCAAGGCCATCCGATGGATATGTCGCCGCAAGACCTGCTGGACGTCCAGTCGCAGAGCCACAGCTTCACCGCCATCGCGGCCGTGCGCGAGAGCAACAGCCTGACGCTGTCACGCGCCAATGCGCCGGCGGAACGGATCAGCGCCGCACGCGTCGGTGGCTCCTTCTTCAGTATTCTCGGCGTGCGTGCGCAGCAGGGCCGCTTCTTTCAGAACGGAGCAGACCTGAAAGGCGCGCCGCGGGTCGTCGTGCTGTCCGACCCGGCATGGCATCGGGATTTCGGCGGCGACATTCACGTCATCGGCAAGTCCATCGACCTCGACGGGCATCCGTATCAGGTTGTCGGGATCGCCCCGCCGGGATTCACCTTTCCTGGCACCCCGGACGCCTGGTATCCCGCGGCTTGGGACGACTGGGAGGTCGGTGACAACGCGCGCGGGCTCCATGAGATCCATGCGATCGCGCGCCTTGCCGACGGCGTCCCGGTCGCGGCGGCACAGCGCGATCTCGGGATCATCGCCCACCGGATCGCGGCGGAGTGGCCACGGTACGACGCGCGGATTGGCGCGACCGCGACACCGTTGCGAGACGAGATCATCGGTGACGTGGAACGGCCGCTCTGGATCCTGATGGGCGCGGTTGCGCTCGTACTGCTCATCGCGTGCGCCAACATCAGCAATCTGCTGCTGGTCCGCGCAGCCCGCCGCGAATCGGAGATCGCCGTGCGCACCGCCCTGGGAGCCGGGCGCCGGCGGTTGGCACTGCAGTTCATCACCGAAGCATTGGTGCTGGCCATAGGCGGCGCCGCGCTCGGCTTGCTGGTGGCGAGCTGGGCCCTCGCGCTGGTCGTGCGCTTCGGGCCGGCCGATCTGCCACGATTGAGCGAGATTGCGATCGACGGCCGCGTGTTCATCTTCTCGAGCATCATCGCCGTCCTGGTCGGACTCGCGTTCGGAGTGCTGCCGGCGCTCCGTGCGTCGCGGGCTGAAGTCGCGAGCATGATGCGCGCCGGCGCCGGGGGCGTCATTCGCGGCGCGCGCGCGACGCGCTCCGCCATGGTCATCTCCGAGTTCGCGCTCTGCACGGTGCTGCTCGTCGCTGCCGGACTGCTGATCCGCAGCTTCAACCGGCTGATGGCTGTCGATCCGGGCTTCCGCGCGGACCATGTCGTGGTGTTCGACGCCGCGCTGGACGGCCCGAAGTATCAGTACGATCCGGCGACCAACGCGTTTGTCGACGCGATCATTGCACGGCTCGCCGCACTCCCTGGCACCGTCGGGGCGGCCGCGGCGGCCAATCGACCGTTCGACACCGACCCCGGCTTCTCGGCGTCCACCTCGTTCCTCATCGATGGCCAACCAAAGCCGCCAGAAGGACAACGGCCGGAGTCGCGGCTGCTTCCGGTATCACCGGGCTACTTCTCGACGATGGGAATGACGTCAGTCCGCGGCCGCGTGTTCACCGACCCGGACAATCGCGTCAGCGCCCCACCGGTTGTGGTCGTCAATCAGGCGTTGGTCGACCGCTACTTTCCCGGGACCGATCCCATCGGCAAGCACATCACATTCGGCATCTCGCACACGGTGTCCGCCGCGCCTGGCGAGACCGTCCGGGCGCGAGGCGAGATCATCGGCGTTGTGCGGACGGTGCAGCACAGCTCGCTCAGCGCACCCGCGGAACCGGCAACGTACTTTCCCTATGACGTGCTGCCGGCCGGCCCCGCCTTTGTGATCCGGACGAACGCCGATCCCGCGACGGTGGAACGCGAAGCCCGCGCGCAGGTGGCGGCCGTCGATCCGGACGTGGCGGTGTATGGGTTGCAGACGCTGGACAACGCCGTCTCGGCATCGGTCGCCCGCCCGCGCTTCTATGCCCTGGTGTGCACGCTCTTCGCGGCGGCTGCGCTGCTGCTCGCGGTCGTCGGGCTCTACGGCGTGATGGCGTACTCCGTGGCGCAGCGCCGCCGCGAGTTCGGCATTCGAATGGCCCTCGGCGCGACGTCATGGAATGTCATCAGCCTGGTGGTCTGGACCGGCGCACGACTCATCGCCACCGGCCTCGTCCTCGGCCTTGTGGGTCCGGTGCTCGCCACTCGCCTGCTCGTCGGGTTGCTCTTCGGCGCACAGCCACTCGATCCGGCGACCTTCGGATCAGTGGCGATCATCCTGGGCGGCGCAGCCACCTTGGCCTGCTGGCTTCCGGCGCGTCGCGCCGCTCGTGCCGACCCCATCGCCGCGCTGCGGGCGGAGTAATCGGGCGCGGCGCGAGCCATTTTGTGCCATCCGGCGCCGAGGGTACGTTCTATTGTATTGGCTGCCTCAAGCGACGGAGCGGCCAATGCCAGTGACAGCGAGACTTTCGAAGGGCTTGTATGACCAGTTTGCCCGAGCTGAATGACCTCAACTTCGCCCGCTTCGACGCGAAGCTTGAGCAGCGCCTCGCAGAAGTCCGGGCCGAGCTGCGCAACGACCTCGGCGCCCTCGAGACCCGGCTCGAACGCCGCCTCGGCGAACAGTCCCGCTGGCTCGTCGGTATCTGGATTACCGTCATCCTCGCCGCCTCAGCCCTCTGGTTTCGCCGATAGGACCTCGCGGGCACTTTCAATCCAACCGCCTCAGTTGAATTCCGCTTCGCTGTCGTCTATTCCCGCTGCGCGACCTTCTCATGCCCTTTCACGCCCTTCTCATCCCTCGGCGACACCTTCTCATCTCGCATCGCGACCGCCTCATCCCGATGCGCTGTCATCTGCGCGCCGCAACGACGATTGCATGTCGATCAACGTCCTTTGCAAGTCGCTCAACGCTCCTCTCATTTCGCTTCGCGTCCTCTTCACGCCCGTGAAAGCCCTTCTCATCCCCGTTCAACCCTTCTTCATCGGGCCGCAAGCCGATTGAATCGCGATTCGCGCTCGCCTCGTCCTCATGCGCATCGATTGCATGCCTCTTCACGCTCATCGAATCCCGATTCGCGTTGACTTCATTCCTCGTCACGCTCATTGCACGGGCCTTCGCCCCGACTGCATCCCGCTTCACGCTCTCTTCACATCCATTCGCCCCGACTGCATCCGGCCTCACGCTCATCGAATCCCGATTCGCATTGACTTCACGGCGATGCGCCTCGACTTCGTCCGCATTCGCCTGCGATGCATGGCGCTTCACGCTCATTGCATCCCGCTGCGACCCTTCTTCATCTCCATTCGCCCTCACCTCATCCCTCGCAAAGCCGTCTTCATCTCCGTTCGCCCTCATCGCATCCCTCTTCGCCCTCTCTTCACGCCGCTCAAAGCTCACCTCAGATCGATTCGCGCTCTCTTCGATCGCAATCGTGTCATTACGTCGCTCAGCTCGATCCCAATACAGTCCAATGCCCACTTCCAAAACCACTCGCCGTAATCGCTGACAAGCCATCACCCGCGCCCAACCCAAACTCCAATCCCTCCCCAAACCGCTGTACGTACCATTCCGCAACTTGACACTTTGTCCGGATTTAATACAACCACTGTCCGCGGGCCCATCTCCAATATCCGTAACTCTTTGCCAGTCATAGTGATAACGATTTGGCACACCGGATGCGTTCCAACGTGATCCGAGCGCCACGGCCAGTCTGGGTGGCACGCTCTTCCCAAACATCCTGATCCACCATCGGTCCCGGTACCCAGACGCGCCGGTCACCACACCATGGAGTGCTTTATGAACGCAGTAACTCGCAGGCAGCTGTCGATGGCCCGTCGCGCATTGGACTACGCCAATGCCAACCCCATCGACAACGACGGCTTCAAGATCGCCCTGCAGCGACTTGACTCTGCCGTCACCCAGGCCACATCGCTCGGACTGCAGGAAACCGGTGGAAAGACCGGCCAGGACTCCGCCGTCGTCCAGCGGAGAGCGGCGCGCCGGAAGATCCGCGACGAGCTCCTCGTCCGCCTTGCGGCGATCGGCCAGCAGGCAGCCGAGAGCAACCCGCAACTCGTCGGCGTCTTCAAGCTCCCAAGCGTCGTGGCGCCGACCAAGCGCTTCCTCCTCGACGCCCGCAACCTCCTGGCGCAGGGGACCGCCCACGCCGACATCCTCGTCCCGCTGGGCCTCGGTCAGTCGTTCATCACCGACCTTGGCACAGCGCTCGATCAGTTCGAGGCGAGCGGCACCGCGATCGACACCGGGAAGGGACAGCACGTCGGCGCACGGAAGACCTACGGCAGGACGATCGCGCAGTGCCATCGCGCGATCACCGTGCTCGACACCTTTTACCAGGCGAACGACAGCGCTGATTCACCCTCCGCACTCGCCGGCTGGGTCAACGCCCGCACCATCGAGGGTCCGTTCGTCCGGAGCCATACCGCTTCCGTGTCGCCGGCACCGTCACCAGCTCCGACCCCGGTCGTTCCATCGCCGGAGCCGATTCCTGCTCCATCACCTGAACCTGCCGCGATACCGGTGAATCCGACCGGAAAGGCAGCGTAGTGCCCGCTCGACGACGCGAGGGTGAAACGATCCATCCTCGCGTCGCCGCGGTCACTTTCACCGAACGCTCCACCACCCCCAGGGAGACGTCCATGCGATTCCAGGGATCAGGCCGTCCACTCACCCGCGACGGCTTCTACACCGCACTCGGCTCGTTGCGCATCGGGCCCGCCGAACTCTGGGCGGTGCTGACCGCCGAAAGCGGCGGATTCGGATTCACCGCCGACCGCCGGCCGCAACTGCACTTCGATGCAACGCTCTTTCACACGCTCACCGACGGCCAGTGGTCCGCGTCCTCACACGATCTTTGCGAAGGAACTGATGTCACCAACCACGGCAGTGCAGGGGACTACCGCGCGTTCGATGCGGCGCTCGATCTCGACGAGGAGGCCGCCATCGCCAGCGCATCGTGGGGGATCGGCGGCATCGCCGGATTCCACGCCACATCGATCGGATTCAAGAGCCCGTTCACCATGGTCGCGGAGATGATCTCCGCCGAAGATGCCCAGGTTCGCGCACTCACTCGCCGCATCGCGGTCGCCTGTGCCGACGACTTCCTCCGCGACCACGACTGGACAGCGTTCGCGCGCCGGTTCAAGCGACGCGCAGCACGGCACGACGAGTTCGCTGATCGCCTCGAATCGGCGTATCGACGCGCCACGCGCGTCCTCCCTGATCTCACCATTCGCGCCGCGCAGGCCGCCCTCCTCTACGCCGGCTTCGACCCCGGCCCCATCGACGGGATCATAGGACCACGGACCCTTACCGCCCTCAGCGAATACTCCCGAGTCCCGCGCCCGCTCCGCGGATTGTTCGTCGGTGCCGGGACGCTGCTCCGCCAGACCGCGGTCACGAAATCGTGAATGTCTTGACCGGCGACGAAATCGTCACCTCGCCGTCCTCGTTGAAACACGAGAGGATCCAGGTGACGGTGTACTGACCCTTGGCAAAGCCGGTGATGTCGAACGATGCCGTGCTGGCGCTGTAGCTCTGCGAGACGAAGTTGTGATCGGTACCGTTCATGCTGAGTTCCATGATCGGCTGGCCCGCGCCAAACGAGCCGGTGATGTTGACCGCATTGCCCACCTGTGTCGCGGTGGCGACCGAGCCGGTACATCCGCCGGCAACCTTGTCCTCCCCATCACCGCAATTGCTGATCAGGAACGTGAGCGTGGCAAGCAGCGGCAAGGCGACAAATCTGGAACGCATCGAAAGCTCCATCCGGTATGGGTATCTGGGGCAGCTGCGGCGAAACCAGCGCTTCTATTCTACCGTCATTTCAGGCGGACGTAGCGGGCTGCTCCCAACCCGCCCGCGATCGGCACTCCCATCGACAATCGATGGGGCTTGACGCCCCAGTCGCGCTGGTCCATCTTCCCATCGTCTCTCGATGGGAATGACCATGGATCCCGTTCACGCCGCCCCAGATCTTCTCCCCGGCACCCTCGACCTCCTTATCCTGCGGACCCTCATCGCCGGATCCAATCACGGCTATGGCATCGCGGAGCGGGTCCGCCTCCTGTCGGATGACGTCCTGCACGTCGGCGAGAGTTCGCTCTATCCGGCGCTGCAGCGGCTCCTCCTCAACGGTTGGGTCAAGGCCGAGTGGGGAACGTCGGAGAACAACCGGCGGGCCCGCTACTACACGGTGACCGCCGCGGGACGGAAGCAGCTCCACGCCGAACGCGCGGAATTCGACCGAATCGTGCGCGCCATCCAGCTCGTGCTGACCACCGCGTGACCTCCGCATGAGTTCGCTCTTTCGCCGTCTCAAGTACTGGCTCGGCTCCGCCCGGATGAACGCCGATCTTGCGGATGAGCTCGAGGCGCACCACGCGCTCAAACGCGAGGCACTCGAACGCCAGGGACTGTCGCCGAACGACGCCGCTGCCGCGGCGCACCGGGCCCTCGGGAACATCACCCTGGCGCGCGAAGATGCCCGCGGCGTCTGGCTCGCGCCCTGGTTCGAGAGCTGCTGGCAGGATGTGCGCATCGCCTTCAGGGCATTGCGCAAACGCCCCGGCCTCTCGGCACTGATCGTCGTGACGATGGCGCTCGGCATCGGCGTCAACACTGCGGTCTTCTCGCTCCTCGATTCGGCGCTCTTCAGCACGCTCCCGGTGCGTCACCCCGATCAGGTCGTCTTCCTCTCCCAGACTGATTCGGCGGGGGGGGGGCTCGATTTCTCCTGGGCCGAGTTCGAGAGATTGCGCGACGCCAGCCGCTCCTTCGCGACGGTCGTCGCATACGACGGCTCCAGGTTCAGCGCTGTCGTCGATGGCGTGCCGGCGATGATCACCGGCGATTTCGTCTCGAGCGGGTACTTCGAACTCTTCGGCGGACATGCGCTTGAAGGGCGCATCCTGACCCCCGCCGACGATCAACCCGGCGCGCCGCCGGCACTGGTCATCAGTGCGGAATACCGCGCCCGGGCGTTCGGCACTGCCGCCGCAGTCGGTCGGGTGATCACGATCGGTCCGGTGCCGTTCACTGTCGTGGGAGTGATGCCGCCGACATTCCACGGGCGCCGCGTCTCCGGCACGCTCGGCGACGTCACCATTCCGATCGCGTTCCACCCGCAACTTGCGCTGCGGGATCACCAGAGCTTCGGCATCGCAGCCAGACTCAGCCCTTCGGTGACCCTGGCCGCGGCCTCGGCAGAAACCGGAGTGATCCACCGCGCGTTCCTTGCCGATTCGAGCGGCCCGGCATTGTCGCCTGCGGCAATGCATGACATCGCCAGCCGGCAGGTCCGGCTGCGTCCCGGTCTTCACGGCACCGACGGCGCTTTGTCGTCGAGCGGATTGGCGCAGGCACTCGTTGTCGGCGGCATCGTCGCGTTGATTCTCCTCATCGCGTGCATCAACGTCGCGAGTCTCCTGGTCGCTCGTGCGGCCGATCGCCAGAAGGAGATGGCGATCCGGCTCTCGATCGGCGCCGGTCGGAGACGGCTGGTGCGCCAGCTCCTCACCGAGAGCATCCTCCTCGCGGGGACCGGCGGTTTCGTCGGCCTCCTCTGCTCGGCGTCGGCTGCGGGCGTACTCAGGACGATGCTGCCGCTCGACAGCCTGAACTTCACTCCGCTCACGAATCCGGCGTGTCTCATCTTCACTGGACTCCTTGCCGTCGGCACGGGTATCCTCTTCGGCCTGGTGCCGGCAGTTGCCAGCACTCGCGTCAACCTGAGTCCGATTCTTCGCGGCACCGACGCTGGGCAGGGAGGCGGCCGTCAGCTGCACATCGGCGGCGTCCTCGTCGTCGCGCAGATCGCGCTGTCACTGACGCTGCTCGTCGCTGCCGGGCTGCTGGTGCAAAGCCTCCGCCAGCTTCACCGCGCCGAGCCTGGCTTTGACGCTGATCACGTCGTGGCGGCGTACGTCTATCCAGTGTTGCTTGGCGGGTCGCACGCCCGAGAGATGCGCGACTACCAGCAGATGCTCGATCGACTCGCTGCGGTGCCGGGCGTGCGGTCGGCCAGCGTGATGCGATACTGGATCGGATCGACGACCAACCTCGTCGGCCCCGGATTCTTCGCGACGCTCGGCGTGCCGTTCATTCGTGGGCGCGACTTCTCGGCGGCGCTCGACAGTCCTGCATCACAGAAGGTCGCGATCCTCAGCGCGTCGGCTGCGCGCGCCATCTTCGGCAACGATGATCCAATCGGGCGTGTCGTGCCGAGCGGCGATTTCGCCGGCGCGCAGGTGGTTGGCGTGGTCCGGGACATCCGCCACAGCGCGTGGCAGGACCACGGCGACGCGACCGTCTACGCCCCATACCAGCAGGCCGATTCATCGGCCCTTGGCCAGATCCAGCTGATGGTTCGCACCACAGGCGACGCGGCGCGGAGCTTCGCCGCGATGCGCGCGGCGGTACGCAGCGTCGAGCCGGATCTTCCGATCGTGAGCATGCAGACGGTCACCGACATCTTCGGGCAATCGGTGACAGCAGAGAAATCGACCGCGAGGCTGCTGACCTCGTTCGGCGCTCTCGCGCTCCTCCTCGCGCTGGTCGGGTTGTACGGGACGGTCTCGCATTCGGTGGCGCGGCGCACCCGTGAGATCGGCATCCGGATGTCGCTGGGTGCCGCGGCCGCCGATGTCGTGCGATCAATCCTCGGCGAGACGCTCCGCCTCGTCGCCATCGGCGTCGTGGTCGGCATCGGGCTGGCAATGGGCACCAGTCATCTGATCGGCAGCTTCCTCTATCGCACCGCACCGACCGACCCGATCGCACTGGCGAGTGTCATCGTACTGACCGTCGCGGTGGGCCTTCTCGCCGGATCGATTCCGGCATACCGCGCGGCGCGGGTGAGTCCGATGGTGGCCCTCCGTCAGAGCTAGCGGCACGTTATCTCTCCTTGACAGCGGGCCTCGTCGCCACCTGGATTCCCGCGCGGCGGGCGCTCTCGCTCGTTCGCGCGATGCTGATGCGTGTACAATGAACGAATCCAACATCGCGAAGCTGGGGCGACAACAATGAGCGAATTCAACGTTGCGGAGGGAGCGGCGATGACACGGCATGCGCTATTGAAGGGTGGGTCGGTGCTCTCGATCGTCCTCATGACGCTGCACTTTGCCTCCGACACCGCGCGCGCCCAGGCCGGCTCGCCTGAGGCCGGGGGGATGACGATCCTGGCGGTGCCGATCCTGGTGATCTGGCTCTATGGAGCGCTGGTTCTCGACGAGAAGCGTTCCGGGCACGTGATCATGCTGATCGGGTCGTTCCTGGCGATCATGATGCCGGCGATGCACGTGATCGGCCCGAACGGCCCGTTCAGCGGCACGCTCACCAGGGCCGGCGATCCGTACCTCTTCGTCTGGACCCTTCACGCCCTCGGCGTGACGGGGCTGTTCACGTTGATTCTGGCGGTGCAGGGGATGTGGGATTTGCGCCGGCGGCAGCTCTAGACCGGCGCAACATCGTTCACCCGTCGCCCAGCACCCTCATCGGATCCACTCTGGTGGCGCGGCGTACCGGCCGCATGCAGGCGAGTGTACCGCTCCCGAAGAGTGCCGCGATCACCCCGGCGTAGACCGCAGGATCGCGCGGCTCGACGCCGACGAGGACGGCACTCAGCAGCGGCGCGATCAGCGCGGCGAGCACCAGCCCGATTGTTATTCCAACTCCCAATTGCGCGGCGCCCTGTCCGAGAATCAAGCGCATGATGCTGCCGCGCTGTGCGCCGAGGGCGATGCGAATCGCCATTTCGCGGGTGCGCCGTCCGACCGCCATCGACATCACGCCGTACAATCCGACGATCGCCAGAAAGAGCGCGATGAATCCGAAAATCACGAACATCGTTCCGAAGACGCGCACGAACCAGAGCGGCTCTGCGATCGCCGTTGCCAATGACTCCGGCATGTACAGCGGAATGTCGGGGTTCGCAGAGCGAAGGATCTCGCGCGCGGATCGTGTGATCGCCAGCGGATCGCCGGTCGTTCGAACGGTGAGGGCCACATCGCGACTCGGCGCCTGCGCGAACGGTCGAAAGAGAATCGAAGGATGGGGATTTTCCGGATCACCGCCCCAGATGTCCGGAATGACGCCGACGATGGTGACCGTCGTGAGCTTCGCCGGCGCACCGGCGTCGGCATCCGGCGAACCAACGTCGATCCGCAAACCGATCGGGTCACGACCGCCGAGGAACTTCTTGACGAAGCGCCGGGTGACGACGGCGACGGGCGGCGCCCCCGCACGATCGGCGTCAGTGAACAGGCGTCCCTCGGCGACTGGTATTCCGAGCGTCGCAAAGAAGGAGAGATCAACCGACGCCGTGTTGACGATCGGGCGGTCGGAAGGATGCGCATAGGTAATGCGGTCGATCCCGATCGGTACACCCGCAAGCCCGAGCGATGCGCCCGGGAGCCCTGAGCTGATCGATAGGCCGCGTACGTTCGGGAGGCCGCTGAGTTCCTGCCGCAGCCGCTGCAGCGTCGATGATTCGCGAGCGGTATCGGCACCAGCGGGAAACGACATCGCGGCGGTGAAGACGTCACGGGTCGCAAATCCCGGATCCATCGAGCGGATCTTCGTCACGCTTTCGATCATCAAGCCGGCGAGGACCAGCAACATGCACGACATCGCCGTCTCGAGGATCACGAGCCCCCGGCTCAGGCGTCCCACGCGCCAGCTCGACGCGCCGCGCGAATCGTCTTTCAGCACCTCGGCAATGTCGACGCGCGAGGCGCGAAGCGCCGGGAGAACGCCCGCAGTGAGCGCCGAGATCACGCCCATCGCCGCCGCGAAGAGCAGCACCGGCACGAAAAGCTCGACGTGAACGAACGATGGGAAGCCGGTATTCACGGTGGCACGATCGAATACCGCGACGCCGACGCTCGCGATGCCGATGCCGAGTGCCACGCCGCCGAGCGACAGCAACGCCGCTTCGATAAGCAATCCACGGAGTACCACGCCCCGGGAAGCGCCCAGGGCGCTCTTGAGCGCGGTCTCCCTGCGCCGGAATGCGGCTCGATGCGACAGGAGGTTCATCACATTTGCGCAGGCAATGAGCAGCACGCAGAAGACCGCGCCCAGCATCGTGAGGAGGAGGCGTCGCGGTCCCGGCCCGATCGACCAGTCGGTGAACGTTCCCGCAGTCGCCTCAAATCCCTTGTCGCTCTCCGGATATGCGGCGGCGAGTCGCCGGGCGATCGTTGCAACATCGGCCGATGCCGCTTCGCGACCAATCCCCGGGCGCAGCGCTCCAATCGTGGTCACATACTCGCCCTGCCCGCGAACGCTTGCAGCCGGATCGTCCTGCAGCGGGAGCCAGAGTCCTTCTGAGGCGGGGAATCCGAAGCCGTCGGGCATCACGCCGACGACGGTGTAGACCAGGCCGTCGACCCGGATCGGAGCACCGATGATGTCCCTGCGGCTGGCGTATCGATCGCGCCACGATCGATAGCTCAGCACCGCGACACGCGCTCCGCTCGGCCGCGTCTCCGTTTCGGAAAAGCCGCGGCCGAGCATCGGCTGCACACCAAGAATCGAAAACACGTCGGCGGTGACCCACGTCGCGTCGATCCGATCGGCACGCTCGGCGTCGCTCAGATTCACGGTACCCTCGGAGTATCCCCCGAGTGCCGTGAAGGATTGTTGTTGCGCGCGATGGTCGTAGAAATCCTGGATCGGCAACGCCTGTCGTCTGATGCCGCGGTCGGCGTTGTTGCGATAGACGATCGCGATCCTGGCGCCGTTCGGGTAGGGGAGTCCGCGCACCAGGACGCCATAGACGATGCTGAACATCGTCGTGGTGAGACCGACGCCGAGACCGAGCGCCATGATGGCGATGGCAGTCTCCCAGAATGACTTGCGCAGCCTGCGCACGCCGTATCGGATGTCCGCGACGATGGTGTTCACATGTTGGTCCGGATGGAGAAGAAGAGTCCTGCGTCGCGGAGACGTACGGTCGCGATTGGTCGGGTGTTTCGGCTGTTGGGGACGAGTGTTGTTGCGTTGGCGCCGTCGCAGGGGTGGAACGTCTTTCGACTGCGGCTATTCCCCGTACATCTCCATCAACAGGCGCCGGAGCGCCGCAGCCTCGACGGCCGTCAGCGCTCCGATCTTACGACCAATGCGAGCCTTGCTCACCGTCCGGATCTGGTCCCTCGCCGATACTGTGCCTTGGGTTCGGCAACGCGTTTGAGATCAGACCAGGGTGCGGCTGCAAGCCCGTCGGCGTCCGCGGCACTCCACTCACTCCAATCTTCCGTTGCTGCAGCCATCTCGCGCGCAGTGTCCTCCCACGACAGCTTCACCGGTGTGTGGCGTGCGGGGCGGAGCAGGATTCCATCTGCACGTTCCTCCATGACGACCTCCGTACCAATGTGATACCGCCTGAGCGTGGCGGCGGGCAATCGTACGCCGCGGGAATTGCCGATTCGTGCAACCGTGAGCGGAGTGGCCATGTAATAGCTGTAATTACGCCGTCGAAGCTCGTCAAATTCGGTGCCGCAACAGAGGTCGCGTCACTCGCTGAACACTTCTGGCAGTTCGATCGTGCAGCTCGCCTCGATCAACGGATGCTTCCACAGCAGCCGCTCGCGTTCGATCACCGGGAACGTTGCGTCCGGGGTCCACACTTCAATCGCACGCTTTTCGATGTCGACGACCCAGTAGGCGGGGACTCTTTGCTCCTGATAGAGCCGCCGCTTGGTGAATCGATCGGCGCGGACGCTCGATGGACTCAATATCTCCACTGCCAGGCGGAGGTGTGTGATATCCGACCAGCGCCAGGTCTCGCGGAATCGGTCGAGATCGGCGACGAAGAGATCGGGCTGAAGCAATGTGTCAGGGCCGAACGAGATGTCGGCTGGAGCAGCAAGGATCTCCTTGACTCCGTGCTCCAGCAGATACGGATCAAGTATCCGGCGCAGCTGCTCGAGGGCCCACTGATGCCGCCCACCCGGAGCGGGCGTCACCAGCAGTTCGCCGTGGACCGTCTCGTAGCGATTGCCGTCGTCGGGCAGCGCGCGCACGTCGTCGGCCGTGAAATAGTGCGGGAGCGGCATCGCCATAGTATCGTCTCGGCGCAACAGAGAGGACAAGGGGACATTGCGCGTGAACGATCGCGCTGTATCCGGGTACCGCGTGATCAATTCAACGCTGAGCGGGGCTTGTCTGCGCGTTCCTCATAACCGATCACTCAACACGCGCGGTACTCATTTACGCAAAATCGCCGGACGCTTCCGGCCCGACTGCCCCGGATCGGTCTTTCGGATTCATCCTCCCGTAAGTCTCCCTGCCGTACCTTCTCCTCCAGTCCATCGACCGGCAGGTCGCCACCGACCGCCCACAGCTCACCGGAGGATTCCATGCCGACCCTACGCCTCAAAGCCTCGTTCGCTGCGATCACCGCAGCAGCGGCTCTCTCGCTCGCTCTAGCCACCACCGCGATGGCCCAATCAGCCTCCAAGCCGGCGGCCAAGCCCGCGATGTCCAAGCCCGCCGCCAAGGCTCCCGCCGCGAAATCGTTCGCCCAGCGCCTCGTCGAATCGACCCAGGCGAAGCACCCCGAAGCCGACGAGATCGGCATCTCGGCCACCACCGCCAAGGGATGCATCGGGATCGCGTCGACCGACAAGAGCGACATCGGCGAGAAGTGCGAAGCCGATGACGTCAAGCCGATGCAGACCGGCAAGCCGTACGTCGAGAAGGAAAAGGACGGCATGGACGTCTCGGTCCCGCTCCACGACGCCACTGGCAAGACCGTCGGCGTACTCGGTATCGGCTTCAAGGCAGCACCCGGCCAGACCGAAGCGTCCGTGACGGCGATGGCGACGAAGATCGCCGCCGAACTCGCGCCGCAGATCCCGTCGAAGGCGAAACTGCTCGCCGCCAACTAGTCTCGCCGGAGAAGATGATGTCGACTATGTCTCGATTCATTGCCGTGGCGGTCGTCCTCGCCGCGCCCACGCTGACCGCTCCGATCGGTGCACAGGCGCCGGGTTACCGCATCGTCGCCACCTATCCGCTCGGCGGCACCGGAAGCTGGGATTATCTCGCCTTCGACGGGCGCGGCGGCCGCGTCTTCATCGCGCGACAGACGCGCCAGATGGTGGTCGACGCAAAGACCGGCAAGCTCCTCGGTGAGGTGACCGGCATCAACGGCGCGCACGGCGTGGCGTTCGACTACGCCAGCGGCCACGGCTTTGCCACCTCGGGCGCTGATTCGTCGGTGGTGATCTTCGACCTCAAGACGCTCCAGGTGCTCGGCCGCGTCCACGCCGCCGAAGACGCCGACGGGATCCTCTTCGACCCGGCGTCGAAGCGGGTCTTCACCATGAACGGCGACGCCCATTCGTCATCAGTGATCGACCCCGCCACCGGCAAGAACATCGGCACGGTGGCTCTCGGCGGTAAACCCGAGTTCGGCGCGTCAGCCGGGAACGGGATGGTCTACGCCAACCTCACCGACAACGCAGAAGTGGTGGAATTCGACGCGAGGACGATGAAGGTGACACGCCGCTGGCCGGTGGCGCCGTGCGCATCGTCGACTGGAATGTCGATCGACGTGGCGCATCACCGGCTCTTCTCGGTCTGCCGCAACAAGTATCTGGCGATCTCGGATTACGCTGCCGGGAAGCTCGTCACCACCGTCCCGATCGGCTCAGGCGTCGATGCATCCGTCTTCGATCCCGCCACGCAACTGATCTTTGCATCGAACAACGACGGGACGATGACCGTCGTGCATGAGGATTCGCCCGACAAGTACACCGTCGTCGAGACCGTCACCACCGGCGGCGGCGCCAAGACGATGACCCTTGATCCGGCGACGCACCGCGTCTTCCTTGGCGCCGCGACCTTTGGCGCGATCGACACGGCGACCGCCGCCGGACGTCGCGGCCGCGCGCCGATGGTAGCAGGGACATTCAAGTTGCTGGTGCTCGACAGGAAGTAGGCAGTACCGGGATCGGCAACGCCAAAGGGGGCCGCGGATTCTCGTGGCCCCTTTTGCAGTACTCCCTCCGCCGCCGACCCTGTTACGGCGCTGCTGCCAACTCCTTCCGCAGATCCCGCCGACCCGCCGCCGACCGGACAAACCGCGTCTCCACCGTCGCGGTCGATGTTCCGATGATCCGCCGCAACGTCGCTTTCACCGTCGCTTCGTCATCATCGAAGTCGCCATGGTGCTCCGCCCGGGATGCCCCCACTGTCCCGATCGCCGCATCATTGGGCGCTACCACCCAGTCAAACCGGTACTTGCCTCTCCTCGACTTCAATAGCGAAGAGGGCGCCACAAACTTCGTCATCCCGAGCAGCGGCTCACCGTCCGGATGGATGATCGGGATCCGCGCCGTCGCCTCGAAGGCATTCGACACCAGGTAGAGCAGCGACTTGTTGTAGATGTGCCCGCAGTTGTCGTCCTGCTCGGCCTTGTCGCTCAAGGTGTAGATCGCGAAGTTCGCGACCTTCCCGCTCACAATCGCCGGATCATACGTCGTCCCGTACAGCGCCATCGTGATCGCCGGTGCCCAGAGGGTGCATGTCTTGATCGTGACATCATCCGCCAGCCGTCCCACCAGCGGCGCGAGCAGAATCGACCCCGCCGAGTGCGCCGCCATATGCACTTCGACCCCGTTGCGCGCCAGGTCGCTCACATACTGCGCCACGAGTGCACCACCCCGGGTGTGTGCCGGATCGGGGCTTGGATCGGCGTCGGACGCCGCGATCGCGTTCTTCTTCATTTCATCCCAGAGGAGCTTTCCGCCGAGATGTCGCGCCACCGGTTCCAGGAAATCATCGGTCCGGTCGAGCATGAAATCGGTCGCACTCTGGAGAATCCCCTCGGTCTTGCGGGTCCCGAGTGCGTCCTCGATCACATTGGTGATCGTCGACCAGAGGTCGGTCTTCCAGATGAACGCCAGCGGATAGACCTCCGACGCCAGGAGGCTCGCGCGCCAATCGGCGATTCGCTGCAGTGCCGCGTCTTCCGACACCAGGCCGCCATGGGCGTAGAGGAGAATCCGCCGCTTCGACCACTTCGCCGTGATCCGCGCGAAGTCGTTGGTGAAGATCTCCTTCACGTCATCGGGTGTCGTGCCGAACGGACCACTGTTCCGCAGTTCACCATTATCGCCCAGGGCGATGACGTGTGGTCGCAGGTCTGCATTGCTGGCGACCTGGTGGGAACCGGCGAGGTCGGATCGCGACGCCGCTTTCCCCTGCGCCGTGACGAGGCGCACCGGTGCCGCGAGCCGGGCGACCCACGTGTCGGTGGCGTTGGCGAGCCAGTCGTCGTAGCTGATCCGGGCGAATCCGTGAAATCCCCAGTCGGCGGACCATGAGTTCTGGATCCAGAATCCGAATTCATCGTACGCCACAATTGCGAACGCATGTCCGCCTTCGTCATCGCTGTCGGGAGTGTAGGGAATCAACCCATCGGCCTTGACGGTGTCCCATCCGGCGTGCGTATTCCCGGTCGCATAGAGCACGCCGACCTCGGCGATCGCCGAATGCATTGCCACCAGGTCGCCGTGATTGACCCGCAGGTACGCGCCGAGGGGGCGGCCCTGCGCGTCGGCGGCGCGGGCGTGGCTGTACGAACCAGTCTTGCCTGCGTGTGGCCAGAGCGCGTCTGAACAGACGCCGTGCTTCAACCACCCCTTCATCGCCCCGCGCGCCGATGAGCCGTTATCTGCCGTCCCCGGATACTCGTCATACCGCCGCGCCATGTAGTACAGCATCCGTGGCGATACCGGCGTGTCGTCCGGCACGGTGCGCCGACTGCGCAGGAGATAGTTCGCCACCGTCGCGAGTCCAAAGCCGGTGCAGGCGCCTTGCGTGCCCTGATCGAGAATCGGTACCCGGGCCTGGCGGTACGATTGCAGCGTGATCTTCGTCGGCACTTCGACCAGCGTCGGTTGATACATCCGGTCGCGGAAGTCGACCGTGTCGGGGCGCGCATCGAGAATGCGACTGCCCAGGCGGATGCGGCGTGTTGTCATGAACCCTCCATCATGTGGTTGGCACCTTCAGCCCAGCCATTCCGCCGAATGCCGCAAAGGCAAAGACCGCCGCCTCGTTCACGAGCGGAACTTTCCCGACGCCCGGGACAAGGGCGATTCCCAGCGCGACGTAGATCGCCGTCGCCAGCACCGCACCCAGCGCTCCCGCTGCAATCATCTTCGCCCGCGACGCGGTGGCAGTGGTCGCACCATCCGAGGAGGTCCGTTTCGCCCTGGTCTGTGCGTACACTGAGCCGAGAATCGCGCCGAGGAGTGCGGCGAGCGCGAAACGAACCGGCGGCACGAAACGGATCGTCGCCTCCGCGGTTCCGTATTGATTGGAGCGCGCTCGAACGGTGACGGGGCCGAGGGCGCCTGCCGATTGCAGCGTGACGATGCCGCCACTCGGGCCGACGGTCAGCGTTCGCGCGCTGAGGTTGCCACGGTCGGAGCCGATCATCAGCTCGATCGAGTCCTTCGCATTCGTTCCCCGGGTGCCGATCACCAGCGTCGCCGTCTCGATCCCGTATCCCTCGATCGATGTTGGCGGCGTCTCGAACGCCAGTGCCGGCGCGACGCGTATCCACACCGATGTTCCGGGCGGATTGGACCCCGGCATGATCTCGACCATCAGCGAATCGTGGGGATTCTTCGCCACGACGCGCACCGGGAGCATCTCGCCGACATCATGGAAGGTCAGTGATCGTGGCGAGATCAGGTCGGGGTCCCCGCCGAATGCCACCGCGACCGAATCCTCCAGCCCCGTGGCATCGGTCGTGTCGAGCCGCTGGATGCCGACCAGGAAGACTCCTTCGAAGTCATTGGAGTCTGCCACGAATTGCAGCTGGCCTTCAGGGAGATAGACAGGTACGAACTCGGATGCCCTTCCCCGGGCATCGGCCGCCAGCACGTGCAGCGGCAGCGCAAACACCGAATCGAGTCCGTCCGAGGCTGGTCTGCGGCCGCCATGGGCCGCGGCACTCGACATCATGGTCAGGAACGTCGGCTTCGTTCCGGTGCGAGCCACCAGCACTTCGCCGCGGTTCAACGTCACCGTCGGCGCGGTCGTCTTGCCGGTGTCGGCAGGAGGCGGGACCGGTACCGCGGCAAGGGGAACACGGGTGCCCGCGCCGGCCACCTTCACTACCGCGCCGCGATCGAGCGCGGCGCGCATCGCCGGCGACATTGCGGCGCGCGACACCGGTCGCGCCTGCGCAGCGGCGGAGTGCAAGGGTGTCGCGGCGAGACTCACCGCCATCAGCAGTCTTCGCATAAACTCACTCTGTCATGGACTGAAGGGGACGTCGGTTCACCCGGATCGGGGTTCCGCGACTGATGTACCTCCGAGTGCAGAATTGCGCCACTAGGGGATTCCTGGGGGTTCCTGGCGCGATCACCATACCTTGCGGCGCACGGCCCGCAGCGGCAGCTACTCACCGCGCCAGTTGCTGGATCATCCTGCGCACGTCGTCAGCGAGCGCGGCGGCGACATTCAGCATCAGCGGTGCGGTGGAAGAGGTTGACGTGTAGGTCATCCCCCCTCCCGATGACTCGGAAGTCGACCACCCGCTCGACGATTCGGTGACCGATTGATGAAGGCCTCGCCGGTCACCGCCGAGGACGGTGAGCGACACGTCGGCGCTGAGCGTGACCGTCGTCCTCGATCTGGTCGGCGCGCACGTGCGCGTCGCCCCACCGGTGCAGGGAGCATTGGCGTAGTCGCTGGTGGATGACGCTACTTCCTGCATTTCGATCAGGACAGTGGCGGCGCTGTCCGCGGGCGACAATGCGGAGTCACGCGGCGTCAGCGCAACGCCATGCTTTGGAAGTGTGGACCGGAGCGCCCGGCGAATTTCATCGACGTCCCGGCCGGCCATTGCGCCGAGGATGACGCGATTGAGTGGTCGATTGCTCACCGGAGACGGGTCAGCGTACCTGATTGGATGACTGCAGGCGGCGAGGAGGAGCAATGCGGCCCCTCGACTACGCACCCTGCGGGTGCTTCGCTCGGGATGACAGACGGTGGGCATCCTATCGTTGCTCCGCTGGGGGTGACAATCGCGACCGTGTCAGCAGCACCTTGAACCGCGGATCGCCGCGCAGTGGATCGAGCTCCGGTGCCAGGGTGAACAGGAGATTGAGTCCTCCGGTGACGTGCTCATTTGCGCCGAGCCAAGCCAATGCGGTATCCCGGCTCGCCGCGTCCGGGAGATTGGCGTAGATCATCCCGATCAGCGCCGGCGTGACGTACCGCGTGCGGGATACCGCCTCGAGGTCGTGCGCCACACGCAGTGCACTGTCGCGCAATCCCATCCGCGCGTAGGTCACTCCGAGTCCGAAGAGCGGCTTGGTGGCGATCCGTTGAGCTTCGCGATAGCGGGCCACTGCATGCGCGTAGTCGCCGAGTTCACGGTAGCTCGCCGCATCGACCACGTCCCAGTACACCAGGTCGGGGGAGAGTTCCTGGGCCCGCTGCGCTTCGGTGATCGCTTCGCGGTAGCGGCGGCCCTCATAGAGCCCACCAGCGCGAATGAACGATGCGAATCCCGAGAGGGGATCGAGTGCAATCGCCCGGTCGGCCTGCGCCACCGCGGCATCCGGCCGATCGAAGAAGAGGAGATTGGCGTAGAGCTCGCGCACCTCGGCCGAATTCGAGTCCAGCGCCACCGCCCGATCGAGCTCGCGGTACGCCGCGGTGAGATCACCGTTGGTAAAGCCTGTGGCGATGCCGAGAATGGCATGTGCCACTGCCGAGTTGCTGTCGAGTGCCACGGCGCGTCGCGCCATCTGGAAGTATCTGTCATAGGAACTGTCGGGCGGGAGGTATTCGTCCGCGAGATATCCCCACGCAACCGAACTGCCGGCATACGCCGCGGCGAAGGTCGGATCGAGCGCAATGGCGGTGTCGAAGTGGGCCAGCGCGCGCCGGAGATCACGCTCGTCGAGCTGATATGCCTCATGCTGTCCGATCAGGTACTGGGCATACGCCCTGGGGTTCGCGGTACGCCCTGCGGCGCGGGTCGCTGGCGCGGCGGTGAGCCGGAGTCGCAGCGCCGAGACGATCGCATTGCGGATCGAATCCTGCTCGGCGTAGAGATCGCGGAGTTCCAGGTCTGCTGTCGTACCCCAGATCTGATGTCCGTCGACGGCGTCATCGAGTTCTGCCACGAGGTGAAACCGCAAGCCGGCGCTGGTCAGCGCACCCTGCAGCACGGCGTCGACGCCCGCGATCCGCTTGCGGACGTTGCGCGGATCGGCGGAGGCGCCGAACGCCAGCGAGGATACCCGTCCGACGACGGTGACTCCCGGCACCAGATCGAGCGCGTTGCGGACGCCGTCGCTGATGCCGTCGGCGAACGGCGTGTTGACGGTGTCGCCTTTCACATCGATCGGCAGCACCGCAATGGTGTGCCTGCCGGCCGTCGGTGGCACTCGTGACGACTGGGCGAATCGCCACCCGGCGCCGCCGGCGGCGAGGATGATGACCGCCGCTGCCCACCACCACCGCTGCCGCGTCGCGGTCAGGCGAGCGTTTACCGGGAGCCCCGAGCGCCGGTCGGCCGGCGCGACGCCGGTCGGCGGCGTGACGCATGCCTCGAGGGCAGCGTGGAGTTCACTGGCACTCTGGAAGCGGTCGGCTGGGCGTTTCTCCAGGCATCGCATCACGATGGCATCGATGGCCGGTGCGATTGACGGGCGGTGTTGGCTCGCAGGAGCAGGCGTTGCCGTGATGTGCGCCGCGAGCATCTGTTGCGGTGTCGTCGCGACGAACGGTGGTTGCCCGGTGAGCATTTCGTAGAGCATCACCCCCACGGAATAGATGTCGCTGCGATGGTCGACGTGCGGATCGGCGGCGGCCTGTTCCGGCGACATGTAGGCCGGCGTGCCGACGGCGACGCCGAGCGTCGTGAGGTCGCTCGACCGCGCTGCGATCCCGGGACGATGCACGCCGCTGGCAGCGGCGTTGATCGCCTTCGCGACGCCGAAATCCGTGACCAGTGCGTGCCGCCCGGACAGCATCACGTTGTCCGGTTTGATGTCGCGGTGCACCACGCCGTTCGCATGCGCTGCGGCGAGCGCGTCAACCACGTCGCCAATCAACCGCAGCGCATCGTGCACCGGGAGTTCGGTTTCGCGCGCCAGACGCTGCCGCAGCGAGTCGCCGTTGATGTACGGCATGACGAAGAAGAGCTGGCCGGGTCCCACGTCCGCGGCTGCGCTCTGGTCGGCACGATTCTCACTGGTCGAGCCGGAATCGAGCAACGGGAGGATGTGCGGATGCTGCAGCTGTGCCGCGATCCTGATTTCGCGAAGGAAACGTTCCGCACCGAGCGATGCGGAGAGGTCGGCTCGGAGCACCTTGATCGCGACATCCCGTTCGTGGCGAATGTCCCGCGCAAGGTAGACCGTGGCCATGCCGCCTTGGCCGAGCTCGCGCTCGATGAGGTAGCGGCCGGCAAGGGTCTGGCGAAGCGAATCGAGCGTCATCGCGGTGCCCGATGGCGGATCACTTGCCCGGCACACTGGCGCCGGGGTGAGTCGAATCATCCACCGACACGTCGGTCAGCACCTTCCACTGTCCGCCCTGTCGCTGCCATGTGACCTGGTAGCGCCCCCACACCTGCTGCGGAGGTTGACCGTTCGGCGCCACCACCTCGTATTGCGTGCCCACCTCGGTCACCATCCCGCCGCGTCCGACCACGAGAATCGGCTGCAGCTCGAAGGTGGTGACTTTCGCCGCCACCAGCGCCGTCTGCAGAAACGCGAGCAGTGCCGCGTGGCCTCGCAGTGTCGCGGAGCCCGTTCCCGCGAAGACCGCGCTGTCGGCGTATCCGGCGACCACGGCGGTGGCGTCGCCCGCAAGCAGATACCGGGTCATGTCGGCGCGTGCCTGACCGATCCCGGCGGTGTCGGCGGCGGTCATCGTCTCCGATGTTGGGCCTGCGACCGGTTGGCGGCAGGAGCCAAGCGCTGTCGCGGCAATGAAAACGATTGTGGCACGCCTTCTCACAGTGTGGTTCATCGTTGCTTCCTCGTTGAATGGATCTGCATGCCAGTTGTCGTACGGGATCAGTGCGGCTGACGTGGCAGCGCGCTCGTCGCCGGGGCATCGCCCAGCGCCGCGAGCGCTTCCCTGGCGCGACGCACCATCGGCTGCAATTCGGGATCAGCCGACTTCCACAGGTCGATGAACCGGTCGAGATAGAGGCGCGCCCGAACCGGATCGTTGCTCGCCCGGTACAGCTCGCCCAATCGCAGCAGTGCGATCGGATAGAACGTCAGCTCATTGAAGGTGAACCCGAACGTGGGTCGATCGATGAAGCGCTGATAGACGCGGCGCGCCGAGTCGGTCTTCCCGGCGCGGTCGAGGAGATAGCCGTACCAGAGCCCGCTTGTGCACGAGGTGTCGCAGAACGAGCTGGCTGCCGTGACGGCCGCTCCCCATTGGCCCGCCGCGATCGCCTGCAGGGCATTCCAGCTCTGGCTTCGTGCCGTGGACGCCCTGATCGCCGTCTGCGCTGCGCGGAACTGCTTCACGGCAGCGGCGTCGCCCGCATACGCTGCCGCCTCCGCGAACGAGAAGTACGGCCGGTCATTGGGGCGAATCGAATCCATCGGAATCCGCTGGAGCGCGGCGTGAATTTCACCACGGGCAACGGCAGGATTATCGCGCAGCAGTGCGTCGTGCATCGCCGGAATCAGGAGGTCGTGCAGCGCGTTCTGTCGGCCGCCGATCGTGCCGATCAATCCCGAGTGCACCACGGCGGCGCGTTCCGCGTCACGGAAATGGCCGTGATAGTCGGCCTGGTAGCGGCGCCACGTCTCGAGCCCACGCAGGCGTCCACCCGTCAGCTTGAGCGTCGCATACTGCGTCAGCAGCGAGTCGACGCGCGGGACGTCGCGATGATATCTCGCGATGTCGATCTGGTATCCGAGCGCACGCATTGAGTCGCCGAAGCGGGCCAGTAACAGCGCGGGGACCGAATCTGCGGCGGCCCACTTCGCCTGATGCGTCAACGCCCAGATCAGGCCGCCCCACGCAGTCCCCCACGGTGCGCCCGCAGCGATGCTGCGGCGAAATATCGACTCGGCCTCCGGGAAGCGGCCGAGGTTGTTGAGCGTCTCGCCGAGGTTGCCGAGTACCAGCGGATCATCTGGCTTGACCTCGAGCGCCAGGCGATAGTCGGCCAGCGATTTCTCGACGCCATTCGCGGTGAGGTAATAGTCGGCGCTTCCTTCGGTGAGATAGCGTTCGTACGGCGTCAGGCGGTCGAGATGTCGCATTGCCGCCGCCAGTGCGGAATCGCCTTCCGCGGGGTTGCCGTCATCGATCGCCAGGACACCGAGCTTGCGCCACGCCATCGCGAACCCGGTATCCGCGCGCACCGCTTCGCGCAGGAGCGGAATGGCGCGATCGTCGTCGCCGGCATAATTGGCCCTGAGCGCAGCGCTATAGAGGCGCAGTGCTTCCATCGACGGCGTCACCACCTGCTCGAGCGGATCGCCGCGGTGCACCTGGCGCAACGATTCGCCGATGTCGCTGCGCAGCGTGTGGGACATCCTGTCGAGCGTGTTGATCAGCGCATCCGGCAGTGGCGCAACCGCCCGCGCCGCCAGCAGCGTCGTACCAGTGTTCGCGTCGACGAGCCGCGCCGCAATCACGTATCCGCGGCCAAGCGGAGTTACCTCGCCGGTGATGTAGGCCTTGGCGTCGGCGCGCTGCGCTACATCGCGCGTAACCGAGTCGGTCAGCCGCATCGACGACGGCAGCCCCATCCGGCTCAGCTGCGTCGCCACCTCGACCGGTTCGACGAGATGCACGCTGCGTGATTCCTCGAGGTCGATCCGGAACGCCTCGACCAGCGACACGGAGAGCGTGCTGTCACCGGTGCGATTGACGAAATCGCCCAGCACGATCCGGTCGTTCGACGCGAGCGTGCCGCCCGACAGCAGCGTCGCCGCGGGACCGATCCCCGCCGCGCGCATCGCCATGAAGCCCGCCACCAGCAGCGCGAATGCCGTGACGGCGACCATGCCGCCACGCGCGGTGCGGCTCCAGCTGAGATAGGGCGTCGCCTTGACCGCGATCGTCGCCATGGTGCCGTGCGCCTGCGGTACCAGCGTCGTCCCGCCCGGCGTCATCGTCGGCGTGGCGCTGATCAGCCGCCGATTCACCTGCTGCGCGTAGCCGGTGAAGAGGATCACCGGAAGTCCCAGTGCCATCATGACCAGCGCGCCACCAAACACCCAATCCGGCAAACCGACGCCGACGATTGCTGCCTTCGCAAGGACAGCGACGGCAATCACCGCCATCCCATAGAAGAACAGCGCGCGACGGAACGCTCCGGCGCCGCCACGCAGAATTCCGGGTGCCGACGCGGCGCTGCCGCTGGCGACAGCATCGAGGAGGCGCACGATGTCGGCGCCAGACTGCGGCCGGTCGGTCGCGTCCTTGGCGAGCGATCGCATCACCAGATCGGCGAGCGGCGCGGGCGTGTCTGGCCTCAATTCGGCGACGAGCCGCGGCGTCTCGGTCATGTGCGCCGCGATCATCCGCTGCGCCGTGCGACCGCCGAACGGCGAATCGCCGGTGAGGAGCTCATACGCGGTACAGCCGAAGGCGTAGACGTCGGCGCGGGCGTCGACGCCGGGATCGCCAGCCGCCTGCTCCGGTGCCATGTAGGCCGGGGTGCCGATCGAGGTGCCGAGGGAAGTGAGTGCGGCAGTTGGGCGGTCCCTCGCACCCTCCGGGTGCTCGGGACGATCGGAACTGCCACGGGCGGCTCCGATCGCCTTGGCGATGCCGAAGTCGGTGACGACCGCGGACCCCGCCGAGAACATCACATTGTCGGGCTTGATGTCGCGATGCACCACGTTGCGGCCGTGGGCATATGCCAGTGCCCGTGCGACGTCGCGGAGGATCGAGATGCATTCGCCGATCGGCAGCGGGCCTCGGGCGACTCGCGCCCGCAGCGATTCGCCTTCGATGAACGGCATCGAGAACCACGGCAATCCGTCGACGTCGCCGGTGGCGAGGACGCCAACGATGTGCGGATGCTGCAGCGACGCCGCCATCCTGATCTCGCGCTCGAATCGCTCGATCGAAATCCCCTGCGCCAGTTCGGGCGACAGGACCTTGATCACGACCTTGCGGCCGAGGCGCCGCTCGTCGGCGACGAAGACGCGCGACATCCCGCCGCCGCCGATCTCCCGCTCGATCGAGTAGCTCCCCGCTACGGTCTCGCGCAGTCGCCGCTCCAGGTCTTCAGCGGCTCCCTCCGCCGCGGCCCGGCTCACGGCCGCCCCGGCAGCGTCGATGTCGCGGCAACATCACCCAGCGCCGCCAATTGTCGTCGCGCCTCGGCGACGCGTGGCTGGAGTACTGGATCGGCGTTCGACCAGAGTGCGATGAACTGCTTGTAGTACTTCGCTGCGTCGAGGCGATTCCCCTGCCGCGCCGACAGCTCGGCGAGTCGTTCGGTGAATGGCGCGAGGACATACGGATCCCAGCTGAGCCGCTCGTAGGAATACCCCTCTACGACGCGCCGATAGTGCGCCATCGCGGAGTCGGTCTGACCGAGGGAGTCGAACAGCGTCGCGAGCTCGACCGACAGACAGATGTCGCATGCGTCGGCCGGGCCGTCTGGTTGCCGATCCCCGGCCCGGTAGGCGGCGATCGCTTCGGGATAGCGATGCTCGGCGCGCAGGATATCCCCCATGTCCCAGGAGCGCGCCGGCAGCTGCTCTCGTCGCTGCGCGGTATCCTCGCGGTCCGCGTCATATCGCGCCAGCCACGTCCGCGCCTTGTCGGGTCGTCCGGCCGCGGCATAGGTGTGTACGATGTCGCCGTACGGACGGCGCCCTTCCGTCCGGCTCCGGATGTCATACTGCGCGAGGGCGCTGTCGAGTTGCTGCTCGACGTCATGCGCCCGTCCCTCAAACTCGCTACGGACACTGGCGTCCGCGGCACTGGTCGCCCAGTTGAGCCGGATCGATGGCGTCGCAACCGCGTCGGGTGTCCGCGCGCCGTAGTACGACTTGCGCCACTCGGCGATGTGGCCGTCGCGGAGCGCCAGGTTCTGGTGCAGGGTCCGAGCCCACGTCCGATCGGAATCGCCGTGTGCGAGCACGCTGTCGACCGCCGTTCGATACGCGGGGGTATCGCCGCGCAGGTAGAGAATTTCGATATGGCGCCGGGCGAGTGAGCGTTCCTTCGGAAACCGGGTGAGTCCGACGGCGATGACCGAGTCCGCTTCCGCGAGACGGTGCGCCCGCATCAGCTCGTCGACCAGGTTGATATACAACGGCCGGAAGCAGCCGGGGCAGGCGCGTTCCTGAGCGTACAGCAATGCCACCGCACCAGCGAAGTCGCGTCGGGTACCCAGGAGCATCCCGAGATTGTTTCCCGGTCCAGCGGTGTCGCCACGCCGCAACATCGACTCGAACGCGTCGGCGGCCTTGGCGCGATCGTGGCCGGCGTAGCTCCAATAGCTCCCCTCGACCATGTCGCGCTCGGAGCCGTGCAGACGTTCGCGAAAGCGGTACGCCTGCGTGATGGCTGAATCCCGGAGGGGAGTGAGGGCCGCGATGCGGCTCGCGACGACGGCCATCTCACGCCACGCCATGGCGAAGGTCGAATCGATCGCCACCGCCTGGCGCAGCACCGCGATCGCCTCGGGATACTTCCGCTCGAGCTCATACAGGCGTTCGCCGGCCGTGTACTTGCGCAGTGCGTCGAGCGACGACGTCGTTGCGTCGTTGAGCGACTCCGTCGCGCGGACACTCCTGAGCGATTCACCGACCTTCCCGCGCAACGAACGCGACAACTTGTCGATGGCGACGATCAGCCCCTGCGGGTCGCGCGCCGTTTCGCGGAACGACGCCAGTTCCTTCGCCGAATCAGCGGTGACCATTCGGAGGGTCACGATGAAGCCCGAGGCGCCGAGGCCGGTCAATTCGCCGGTCACCAGCACGTTGATCCGGTTGCGGATCGCCAGCACGCGCGCGACCTCGAAGGTCACCGGCGCGTTGGGTGGCTGCTGCATCCGTTGGAGCGCGGCCGCGATCGCGACCGGCGACGTGAGCGTGATCGCAGATGAAGACGCCAGCGTCGCCCGGGTCGCGTCGCCGAGTACCCGACCGAGCGAGGTGTCGGCGTTGGTCACGGCGAAATCAGTGACGAGCACCTCCTGGCGGCCGTGCAGCGATCCTGCGGCGAGGAGTGAACCGAACGGTCCGATCCCTGTGGCGCGCATGGTCATGAATCCGGCCACGGTCAATGCGAACGCCACGACGGCGACGATTCCTCCGCGCGCGGTGCGCCGCCAGCTGACGTGCGGGGTCGCGTGGAGCGCAATCGTCGCGAGGGTCCCCTCGGGAGCGGCGACCTGCGGTGTACCGCCCGGCGTCAATGTGGGTGTCGCGGTGAACAACCGCTGGTTGACGCGCTGGACGTAGCCGGTGAAGAGGATGACCGGCAATCCGAGCAGCATCACGATCGCCGCGCCCGGCACCACCCAGTCGGGGAGTCCGATGGTGATCGTGAGCGCCTTCGCCGCACCGATCACCGCGACGCATGCGACGACGTACCAGGCCATCGCCCGGCGAAAGATCGCGGCCCCCCCGAGGAGGAGCGCCGGCATCACGCTGTTGCTGCCGCTGGTGATGGTGTCGAGGGTGCGAGCGATTTCCGCCGCCGACACCGGTCGCGCACCCGGATCCTTCGCGAGTGAGCGCATCACGAGGTCTGCGAGCATTGGCGGCGTGTCGGGCCGCAATTGCCGGATCGGGCGCGGCGCTTCGGCCATGTGCGCCGCGAGCATCGCCTGCGGTGAGCGTCCGCTGAACGGCGAGTTGCCGCTGAGCAATTCATACGCGGTGCAGCCGAAGGCGTAGATGTCCGCGCGAGCATCGACATTCGGATCACCAGCCGCCTGCTCCGGTGCCATGTAGGCCGGGGTGCCGATCGAGGTGCCGAGGGAGGTGAGTGCGGCGGTTGGGCGGTCCCCCGCACCGACCGGGTGCTCGGGACGATCGGCACCGCCACGGGCGGCGCCGATCGCCTTGGCGATTCCGAAATCGGTGACCACCGCGGAGCCGGCCGAAAACATCACGTTGTCGGGCTTGATGTCGCGGTGCACCACGTCGCGGCTGTGGGCATAGGCGAGGGCGCGCGCCACGTCGCGCAGGATCGAGATGCATTCGCCGATCGGCAGCGCTCCGCGAGCGGTCCGTGCGCGCAGTGATTCTCCGTCGATGAACGGCATCGTGAACCACGGGAGCCCCGCCACTTCGCCGGTCGCCAGGACCGGGACGATGTGCGCATGCTGCAGCGACGCCGCGAGTCGGATCTCTCGCTGGAAGCGTTCGATCGAGATCCCCTGCGCGAGGTCGGGGGCCAGCACCTTCACCACCACCCGGCGACCGAGCCGGATCTCTTCGGCGACGAAGACCCGGGACATTCCGCCGCCGCTGAGTTCTCGCTCGATGACATGGGTGGCGAGGAGCGCGTCTTCGAGTTGGGTGCGGAGATCCGATTCCATGATGCCCCGTTCGCGGAGTGGGCGCTGAAATGGCTGGCCGTCGAGGTTGCGCGGGGAATATCAATTCGACGTCGGACGTTGCTCTTAACGCGGCCTTAACTCCCCCCGCGGCAACGGTTTGGCGGTATATTCGCGCCAGATGTCCCGTCCCACCGTTCGGCTCCTTGGCGGTCCGACATTGTTTGACGGGGCGGGACTTCCCATGGCGGGAGCTCCGGCCCAGCGCCACCGCGTCGCCCTGCTCGCCCAGCTGGCGGTCGCGTTCCCCGGCACGATCTCGCGCGACCGCGTCATCGGACTCCTCTGGCCCGATCGCGGCACCGCCGCCGCCCGGAATCTTCTCAACGTCTCGCTCGCCGTCCTCCGCCAGGCATTCGGCTCCGAATTGATCATCACCGCCGGCGACGACCTCCGCCTCGACGCCGGGGTGATCGATATCGACCTGCATGAGTTCGAGCGGGCCATCGATGAAGAGCGGCTGGAGGATGCGCTCCGCGTGTACCGCGGCGCGTTTCTCGAGGGATTCTTCCTCGACGATTCCGTCGAGTTCGAGCGCTGGGTCGAGTCGCAGCGGATCCGGCTGGCGCGCCGCTACGTCGATGCGCTCACGGTCCTCGCCGAACGCACCGAGAAGACCGGCGACGTGCACCGTGCCGTTGGCTGGTGGCGCGCGCTCGCGCACGCCGAGCCGACCAGCCCCGAGGCGGTGTTGCGGCTCTTCGACGCGCTGGTGGCCGTGGGCGACGTGAGCGGGGCGCTTGCCGCAGAGGAAACCCATTCCGCCCACATGCGCGCGGAGGTCGGCATCGAGCCCGATCCCCGGATACTGGCTCGGGCGCAGGCGCTGCGGATGTCGCTGGTCCGTCCGGGCCGCCCCGAGGCGATGCCTCGCGTCGCGCCGATGCCATCCGGACAGCCAGCACCTGCTGCCGTCGGAGTTCGGAGGTTGACTCGCCCGCGACTGGTCGCAGCGGCGGCGCTATTGATCCTCGCAGGTGGCGGCGCCGTGTGGGTTCGTTCGCGACCGGTGCACCGGGCCGGTGATCCCGATCTCGTTGCGGCGATCATCCCGGTTGCCGGGGGGGCGGGAGGCACCAACGATGAACTCGCCGCCGGATTCGACGATCTGCTTGCGCTCAACCTCGATCAAGTCGACGGTGTGCGCATCGCGAGCGCGGCGCGAAGCACCCTGTTGCGCGATGTCGGGGTACCGCCCGCGCAGGTCGCCCGCGCGCTCCATGCATCGGTGGCGATTACCGGCCGGTTGATCGCCGACTCGGCCACGATGACGGTGACGCTGTCGCTGACCGACTCGACCGGTCAGCTCCTTGGCACTGTGTCGGCGACCGAGCCGCGCCGCGCCGACCTCCTCAGTGCGCTGGTCGACGGGGCAAGCGTGCAGGTCATGCGACTCCTCTGGGGACGGCGATGGCAAGTGCCGGCACCGCGAGTTGCCGCCATCAGCACCACGTCGATGCCTGCGCTCCGCGCCTTCCTCGCCGGAGAACGGCAGTTCCGGATTTCACACTGGGATTCCGCTGCGACGCACTATCAGGACGCGGCGGACCTCGATTCGACGTTCGCGCTGGCGTACTTCCGCCTCGGCGAAGTCGACGGCTGGCGAAGCAAAGTCACCGGCACCACGATCGCGGAACACCTGCAACACGCGGTCCGCCTCATCGACCGGTTACCGCCGCGTGAAGCGATGCTGCTCCGGTACCGGGTGCTGTTCGCGCACTATGACGTGCGCGCGGTCGCGGCTGCCGCGGACCTTGCAGCGCGATATCCTGACGACGCGGATGCACAGCTCGCCCTGGCAGATGTGTGGTGGCACGTCGGGATCATCGCACCGCCGTCGCCCGACGCGCTCGTGATGCAGTGGCACCGGGCCGTGGCGACCGATCCGGTGTCGCTCCGGCCGCTGGTTCATTCGATCGAGATCGCACAGGCGCTGCACCGTGGTTCATGGTACGACTCATTGGTCGTGTTGCAGTCCGCGCGCGGCGGCGATCCACTGACGACACGTCAGCGCGCCGAGTCGCTGGCGCTCTGGTCGCCACTGGCGACGGTGCGCGATTCGCTTCTGGCGCACCGCCATGACGTGGCGGCCCGTGGTGCTCATCCATTGGCGTACTACGGTGGTGCGGCGCTTCTCGGTCGCTGCGCCGCCGATGCCGCGTGCGGTGACACCGGTGTCACGACGCTCACCGCGCTGGGGTTCACGCTTGACCTGGATGAACTTCGCGGCACGCTGGCCGGCCTGGCGGGTGAGGTGAACGGCGACGAGCCGTTCAACCTGACCCGTCGACTGGTGACCTTGGCTGGCGTTGATGCACGCGCCGCCGATATTGCTGCCGCGCTGACCCGGCGATTCACGCGTGACTCCGAGCAGTCCTGGCGTTCACGCATCGCGCTGGCGGAACTCGCACTGGTCCGCCGCGATACCGTCGCCGCACACCGCGCGCTCGATGCGGCGGCGATGATTCTCCGTGGAGACTCGTCAACCTGGGGGCCGTTCGGCGGTATCTATTCTCCGCCGCTTACCCGGGCGATGACAGGATGGATCCGGATTGTCGCCGGTGACACTGCAACCGGAATCCGGGTGATGGACTCGTCGATCCAGGCGGCAGGATTTGTCAGCGAAGCGCATCAGGAGGGGCAGGCGATGAGCAACGAGCTGGCGATCGCGATGGCGGCGTTCGGTCCCACCCGCGCCGACGGGATTACGAGGCTCCGCTGGATCACGGCGATCTCCGATGGGAACAGGCCCGAACTGCACTGGTATCTCGCGCGGGCGCTTGACGCCGGCGGCGATACCAATGCCGCGAGCGCCGAATACCGGCTGTTTGCGACGCTCTGGCACGATGCCGACGCGGTGTTGCAGCCGCTGGTGACCGAAGCGCGCCAACGGTCGGCAGCGCCCAGGCAGTGAACGAACGATCTGGAACGCTCCTGCCTTCGGTCATCGCCGCGCGCATCATCGCCGCCGTTGCGGACCTGGCGCAACTCGTCTTTCTCCCGCTCTTCGCCGAAGGTGTCGCGTCGCCGGTCAATGACGCCCTCGACGTCGTCGTCGGAGCGATCATGATCTGGCTGCTGGGCTGGCATCTCGCATTTCTGCCGGCGTTCGTCGTCGAGGCGCTTCCGTTCGGCGACTTGGCGCCTTCGTGGACCCTCGCCGTGTTCCTCGTCACGCGATCGAAACTTCCTGCGATTCGAGCGGAGCGACCATCTCGATGACGCGCCTTCGCCACGAATAACTGCGCCGGATTCCTCCTGGATGATCGATCCCACGAGGGAGCACCCCCGAGAACGGCAAGCGTTTACACCACGCGCCATCACCTAGGGGTGCCTAGGTGTTTACCGCGGTGTGGAATCAGCGTATCGGCGATACGTTGATCCGCTCAGGAATGCCTCCGAGACAGACCCAGAGGAAGCTTGGTTGATCGTTGACCCGATCGATGCCGGGACGTCCATACCCGTCACGGCCACGCCTGCCACCTGCGCCCCTGCCCCCGGGGCGGAAAAGCTCATCACCGGTGAGCAAATCAGGACTGTGCGTGACCGTGGCGGAGTGGACTGGCACCGTCAATCCGGCCTGCGATGCGTCGTTGGCGTGGCCGTGGTGCTCGCCGGATGCAGACCGTCAATCGCCGACTTCCAGGCGCGTCCGCTTCGGATCTGCCCGGAGACCCGCGGCGAGTTCCGTTGGCGGATCACGGGACACGGGATGCTCACCGCCGATACTGCGGCGTTCACACCCAGAGCGGTGGCGTCGCACGACTCGATGCCATTCACCGCGACGCAAACCACGGTGTACACCCTCACCGTCACCCGCTGGATGAGGAGTCCGACCTTCGCGCGCCAGGAAGTCCGGATGCTGTACCCTGACTCTCCCGAAGAGCTCGTCATGCCAACCCGACCCCTCGGCGCCGACAGCGTGATTGCTCGCGACAGCACCGAGACTGGGCAATGGGACCCGCAGGCGGCGATTGCCGGCGTGGTGAACACGTCCGGCCGCGCGCTTCGCATCTCCCACGCCGGGAGGAGCTTCACCGTCGATACCGGGGCCGCGCCCGCCCAGACCTTCAACGGCACCACACGTGGTGGAATCTGGGAGCTGAAGGCGGCGCTGCAAGCCGGCGAGGTCCTGGGCAATCCGCAACACGCTCCGCCCTCGGCGCTGTCGATCGACGTGACGTTGTCGTGCGGGGGAGGTGGCGCATGAGCCCGGCGCTGACCGACATCGACACCATCGTCATCGTGATGCTCGAGAACCGTTCGTTTGATCACCTTCTCGGCCATCTCAGCTATCCGCCGAATGGCAACCGGCCCGACGTCGACGGGATCAGGCTCCCGCTCAACCAGCAGGCCTACAGAAACCTCTTTGCCACGGAATCCTACTACCCGTTCCTGATGCGGGATGGCGACCTCCCAGCCGACCTGCCACACGAGCGGGCCGCGGTCAGCGAGCAGCTCGCGTTTTCGTCGGTCACCGGCAAGTACGACATGAGCGGGTTCGTGTCGGCGTACTACAAATCGACTCCCGTCAACCGGACGTTGACCCCGGAGACGATGGGGTTTCTGGCCGCCGACCAGGTGACGATCTCCGACTTCCTGGCTCGGGAGTACGTGGTCTGCGACCGCTGGTTCGCGCCGATCCCGACCAGCACCCAGCCGAACCGGATCATGTCGCTCACCGGCACGACGATGGTGGACAAGACGGAGTCGACGATTGTGCCGATTGGCGCGGGGACGTTCGTGCTCGATTGGCTCGATCTGCATCGCGTTCGCTGGCGAGTCTACAACACCAGCGTGGTGTCGTTCTTCCTGGCGATCGGCCGATTCCTCGATGTGATCGGTCCGAACTTCCACGACGTGAGCAAGCTGGCGGGTGACTTTGCCGGACCGCGGGCTGCTGGTGATCCGCAGGTTGTCTTCATCGAGCCGTGCTATTCGGACGCACCGTTCCTCGGAATTGAGCCGAACGACGAGCACGCTCCCCGGCCCGTCACGCAGGGCGAGCGCTTTCTGCACGATGTCTATGAGGCGCTCACCGCGAACCCGAAGCGCTGGGCGAAGACGCTGCTCATCGTGACATATGATGAGCACGGCGGATTCTTCGACCACGTCCCGCCGCTGCCGATTCGATTCACGCCGCCACCCGGCGCCCGGTTCACCGCCGGATTCGAGAGCACCGGTCCGCGGGTTCCAGGGTTGATCGTATCACCGTTCGCGGCAAGGGCCGGCGTCTGTCAGTCGCCGTTCGATCACACGTCGATCCTGCAGCTGCTCGCCGAGAAATTCACGCCAGGTGCGCCGTATTCGCCGGAAGTCGACAATCGCCGCGTGCAGGGAATCCGGAGTCTTTCCGAGGCGCTCAGTGATGTGCCGAGGGCGGACATTCCGCTTGCGCCAGCGTCGCCTGCGCCGACGACCGGGGCGGCAGGACCGTACAAGCAAGCGGTGGCACCGAGTCCGCCGCCGCCGGCTCGCGGGCCGACTGCCAACGAACTCGCCTTTCGCGACGCGAGCATCCAGTTCCTTCAGAAAGTGCCGGAAGCGGCGGCGCGATTCCCCGAGCTGGCGGAGTGGCGGACGAAGTTGCCGCCGTGAGGCGCGGCGGGGCGGCTACTTCTCGTCAGCGAAGAACTGCTCCGACCACCTGATCAGCTGCGTCTTGCCACGAACACCGACGCGCCGGGTCATTGCTGCGACGTGGTATTCGACCGTCTTGGTCGAAATGGCGAGGCGCCTGGCGATGGCGGGATACGTGTGGCCCGCACGCAAGAGCGCAAGGATGCTGCGCTGACGGTCGGACAACGTGACCGTCCCCGAGAGCGATGTTGCGCCGCCGGCGCCGCGCATCTGAAGCAGCGGCGTGAGGTAGACCCGCCCGCAGAGCGCTTCCTCGATCGCGACGCGGAGCTCGGTCGCCGCAGAATGCTTGACGACGTAGCCGATGGCGCCCGCGCGAAGCGCTTCGTCGGCGATGACTGGCTCGATGTGGCCGGTCAGGACGACGAATCGGCACTTCGGGTGCCGGTCGACAAGCTGCGGCAGGATCTTCATCGCGCTGGTCTTTCCAAACGCGAGATCGAGGAGCACCACATCCGGTGATGTCAGTGCGATCTTCGCGCTGAGATGATCGAGCGCGGTGACCGTTCCGACGACACGAAACCATCGCCCGATCGACGCCGAGAGCGCTTCGGCGACAATCGGCTGGTCGTCGGCGATCAACACCGTCGCGACCGACGCCACGCTACGGCACCTTCCTGGGAAGGTCAGCGATGACCCGCGTCCCGTGGCCCGGCGAACTGTCGATCGTCAGCGCGCCGCCGAGGAGAGACAGTCGTTCCTGCATCGATGTGATCCCGATGCCGTAACCACTTGACGCCGTGCGCGGATCGAACCCGGGACCGGCGTCCTGCACGATCAGCCGTGTCATCGTCGCGATGTCGCAGAACTCGACGCGCGCCTCACGGACCGCGGCGTGGCGCGCAACATTCCCGAGCGCCTCCTGCGCCACGCGGTAGAAGGCCAGGCGGAACGGTGGCGGGAGGTCGTCTCCACTGGTGCTGCATTCGAACTCGACGTCGATCCCTTCGCGCTCGGCGAACGTCGCCGTCAGGTCCCTTAGCGCCGACTCGAGGGAGACGTGATCGATGAGCGTCGGATGAATCCCGCGAGCGAAGGCGCGGAGATTGTCGGTGACCCCGTCGAGCTCCGTCGCGACGCTGCCCGCCTCGGGCAACGCCGTCGTTCGCAGTCGGGATGCAATGGTGATCAACCGCTGGACCGTATCATCATGCAGCTCGCGGGCAATTGCCGCGCGCTCTTCGTCCTGCGCGGTGAGGAGCCGGCCGCCGAGATGCGTCCGGGTCCGGAGGTAACGCCGGCGCTGAATCACCGCCGATCCCACCAGCGCCCAGACCAGGATCAGCGCGACCAGGAGAAAGGTCACCACGATCGCGGTGACGATGAGTTGGGATCCGTGCACCGTGGTCACCGCTCGACCGCGGCCGCTGACGGAGGCCGCCCGATCAGTGCACGGATGATCACGATCTCAGCCAGTGCCGTCAGGATGTTGCACGCGGCAAAGAAGGCCTCGACGTAGTTGGGGAGCGTCGCCGTCCACAGTTGAGCGACGAGCGTTTCGAACACCGCCGCGACGGCATACCCGATCAATCCGGCAGCGACCAGGAAGCCGGGATCGGAGAAGAGGTCGCCGCGGCCGAGCAGCGTACGACGGAACACCGTCACGACCGCCGCGATCAGGATCACGAGAGCGTGGAGCGGAGCCGCGTATGTCGTCATTGCGTTGAGCGGCTCCCCGGTGACCAGCAGGACGATCGATGTCAGCACGTACGCAACGCTCGCCACCCTGAACGCCACGACGCGGCGCTGTTCGCTCTGAAAGCGTGCCAGTGCTTCGAGCGCGAGGACGACACTCGCGGCATACCAGACGCGTCCCGAAGGTTGCGTGTTCTGTCCATGGTACGAGAGGAAGAGGACGACAGCGTCGCTGACCGTTGCGGCGCCGAACCACAGCGTCGCTGCTCGCTGCCCCGGTCCCAGCCGCCTCCATCGGATGCTTCCGATCAGAAAGCCGATGAATTCGACGGCCGAACTTCCATCTGCAACCAGCCACAGGAACTCCCGGGTGGTCATCAGGGGGGGCTGTTCAAGATGCTCGGCGCCCCGCAGGTGGGCGGGCAGGGAAACGGAAACTGTTCGGTGCCGCCGCCCGCCTGAGTCGCTCCTCCGGGCGCAGACGCGACCATGTCATTGCCCATGGCGTCGGTACCGACGAGTACAAGTGTCCACAGGCTCGGATTCCCGTTCATTGCCGCGGGTTCCATCCCCATATAGATGCGGATCCCTTCGCACCCAGCTTGGCCGAGCAGATTGTCGAAGGCAACGCGGTGGAACATCGCGCCGTTGAAACTTCCCGGCGGCGCATTCTGCCGCCAGCGGGCCGTAAGCACAGCTGCATCTGCCGGAGGAATGAAATGCGGGTCGCTCTGCACAGGGGGCTCCCGGGTATGATACCAAGTGATCAGATGGTATCAGACGCCAAGTCCCAAGGCAACTAGGTGAACACCTAGGATCGCGGGCACCGGTGTCCTGCTCCGTTCCGCCCGCATGCGGCTTGAGCGCTACTCTCCCCTCAGCGCGACTAGTGGATCGACCGCCGCCGCTCGGCGCGCCGGGACGGCGCTCGCAGCGACAGCTACGCAGAGGAGAAGCACGCTGGCGCCGACGATGAAGAACGCGCTCTCGCCGGCAAGTCCGTAGAGTTCCGCGCCAATCGCTCGACTGCCGCCAACGGCGAGCGGTGCGCCGACGATGACGCCGGCCAGCACCAGCATCACCGCCTCCCGCAGTACCATCCAGACGACCTCCCCTCCCGCTGCGCCGAGCGCCATCCGTACGCCGATCTCCCGGACGCGCCGTGCCACGCGGTATGACACGACGCCGTACAGGCCGATTGCGGCGAGTATCAGCGCCACGGCCCCGAAGAGCGCCGCCAGTACCGCGGTCGACGTCTCGCGGCCGAGCGCGTCGTTCATCGTTGCTTCCATCGTCTCGGGCTGATCGACGCGAAGATCGGGAGTCTCGGCCAGCACGGCGCTGCGGAGTTCCGCCGGTACGCCGCGGTCGTCGGAGGCCGTCCGCACCGTGATGTCGAGCTTCGGAATCTGCCCCAGCTGCGGGATCTGGCCGAACTGGGCGAGCGGCACATAGATCATCGCCTCTGCTGGTTGGCGCAGGTTGAGATAGCGCGCATCACCGACCACGCCGACGATCTCCCTGAGAATGGTGTCGGTCCCGCCCACCGATCGGACGATCGCGCCGATCGGATTGCGTGCGCGGAGGTAACGATGGACAAATGCCTCGTTGACGACTGCTACCTGCTGGCCCGCGCCCTGATCGTTCGCCGAGAAATCGCGTCCGGCGCGAAGCGGAATGCCCAGGGTGCTGAAGAATCCGGGAGTCACCGGGTTGATCCACCCCGCCATGCTTTCACCGGGCGTCGGGGCATACCCTTCGACGTCGATCGCGCCGCCGATCCGGCGGCCGCCGTACACGGGGACCAGCGCCGAGATCGCCTCCGATCGCACGCCGGGAACCAGCGCTGCGCGCGCCAGGAGTCGATCGGCCTGGGCGATCAGTCCCGAGCTCTCGTACGGAGTGCCGCGGGCGTCGAGGTTGGCGCTCACGCTGCGTGTCGTGGCGAATCCTCCGCTCACGTTGCGCAGGTTGCGAAGCGTCGCGACGAAGAGTCCGGCGCCGTTGAGCAGGACCAGCGCGATGACGATCTGTGCGACGACCAGGCTGCGATCGAGCCATCCGGCGCGACGGGCGCGAGAAAGCTGACTTCCCTCCTTGAGCGGTGCGATGAGGTCGGTGCGCGTTGCGCGCCAGGCCGGCACCACACCGAACAGCAATACCGATGCAACGGAGATCGCTGCGGTAAACCCGAGCAATTGTCCGTTGATGTGCAGTCCGAAGCGCGAAACGATCGGCGAGAACTCCTGCGGAAGACGATGGGCAATCAGTTTGAGCGCCCAGTCGGCGAGCACGAGGCCTGCGAGTGTGCCGATGATCGCGAGCAGCGCGCTCTCGACCAGCATCTGCGTGACGAGGCGGCGGCGCGATGCTCCCAGCGAGAGGCGGACGGCGACATCCCGTTCCCGCGCCATGCCGCGTGCCAGAAGCAAGGTACCGAGATTGGCGCAGGCAGCGAGGAGCACGATCGCGGCCCCGCCCATCAATTCGATGAGGACGCGGCCGAAGAGGGCGGGGATGTCGAACTTCGACGATGGAATGCCGTGCGCGATGCTCAGCAGTGTGAGTCCGTGACCGGGGGCGGGCCGGCGACCGGCGATGCGGCCGATGACCTGCAACGACTCCGAGTTCGCGCCGCTCGTCTCGACCGGATCGCCACCGACCAGGGCGAGCGCGCTCATCGGCACTGCCGCCTGGAAGACTTCCGGACTCGACAGCCCCTGATACGACTCCGGTACGATGCCGATGACGGTGAACGCATTGCCATGCATGGTGATCGTGCCGCCGATCGCGGCGGGGGCACGATTGAACAGCGCAGCCCACACCTTGTCGGAGATCACCACCACTGCGGCGCGACGGTTTTCGTCGTCGGGGGTGATCAAGCGTCCGTGCAGCGGTGACACGCCGACCGTCGAGAAGAAGGTGCCGTCGACCGCATCGATGTCGAGGTAGTCGCGGTTCTCTCCCACCACGACCGGAACACTGCCAGTTCCGGCGCGTGCGCCGATGCCGGTGAATCCGGCGCTCTGCCGGAGCGATCGGTACTCGTCGTACGAAAAGAGGTCGTTCGGGATGTCGGGACCGACGTGCTGGATCTCCACCAATTGCTCCGGATGCGACACCGGAAGCGGTTGCAGCAGCAGTGAGTAGAGCAGTCCGAAAATCGCCGAGTTGGCGCCGATCCCGATGGCGAGCGACAGGACGGCGACGAGCGTGAAGCCAGGCGAGCGGCGGAGATCGCGCCAGCCGTAGCGCAGGTCCTGCGCCAGCGGATCGAGCCAGCGGAGCGGGGTCATCCTGCGAGTCTCCTCCATGTAATAGGCCGGGCTCCCGAAATGGGCGCGTGCGCGCGCGCCAGGATCGTCGTCGGTGCCGGTGAGTTCCTGTTCCTGCAAGCCGACATGATGACGGAACTCGTGATCCATCTCACGGTCGAACTCGTGCCGCCGGAGGAGCGGACGGAGGCGGTGGCGGAGCGCGTCGAGGAGGGACATCGGGGACGTTCAGGCGCGCCCGAGGACGCGCGAAATCGCCAGCGCGAGGTCATCGAACGCAGAGATCTTCTGACCGAGGCGTTTCCGCCCGGATGCGGTGATGGTGTAGTACCGGGCGTCGCGACCGGTCGGCGAGGTTCCCCACGCCGACTTGACCCATCCCTTTCGTTGCAGGCGCTCGAGGGCCGGGTACAGCGACCCCTGCTCGACGCGGAGCAGCTCCTCCGAGCAGCGTTCGATGTGCCGGGCGATGGCGTACCCATGCATCCGCCCGAGCGTCAGCGTCTGGAGGATGAGGAGGTCCATCGTGCCGGCAAGGAGTTCGTTCCGGGAAGTCGGGCGAGGAGGCATGACAGATAGCATGACTACCTATCAATAGGAAGTCAAGCTACCTGTCTGCGGCACGGCCAGTGGACGTGCGTGGTACTACCGCATCAATCGGCTGGCGAAATAGGTGTACTCCAGCGCGTTGGTGTGCGCCTCCTCCTTGAGGTTCGCACCAGATCCATGCCCGCCTTCGGTCACTTCGTAGAAGAAGTACGGGTCGCCGAACGAGGCCATCTTCGCCGCGAACTTGCGGGCGTGCTGCGGCCCGACGCGATCGTCCTTGGTCGTGGTCCAGATCAGCGGCGTCGGATACTTCACGCCCCGGCGAAGATTCTGGTACGGTGAGATCGACGCCAGGAAGGCGCGCTGCACCGGATTCGACACGCTGCCATATTCGCCGACCCACGACTCCCCCGCGTCGATCTGCTCGAATCGCAGCATGTCGAGGAGCGGGATCTGGATGTCGACGGCGCCCCAGAGATCGGGGTGCTCGGTGAACTCGACTCCCATCAGCAATCCGCCATTCGATCCCCCCATGATGCCGAGGTGCGGCGTGCTGGTGATCTGGCGGGCGATGAGATCGCGCCCCACCGCCGCGAAATCGTCGTAGATCACCTCACGATGGGTTGTGAGCCCCGCTTCGTGCCACGCCGGGCCGAATTCGCCGCCGCCGCGGATATTCGCAAGCACGAAGACCCCGCCGTGTTCGAGCCACAACTTCCCGATCCCCGCCGAGTAGTATGGTGTCATCGAGATTTCGAAGCCGCCGTACGCGTTGAGGACCGTCGGGTTCGTTCCGTCGAGCTTCATCCCCTTCGGATGCACCACGAAGTACGGCACCTTGGTCCCGTCCTTCGAGGTCGCCTCGAACTGATCGACGGTGTCGTGCGATGCGTCGAAGCGCGCCGGCGAAGTCTTGAGCGACGATGCGGTGCCGCGCGCTGCATTGACTTCCCAGACACTTGTCGGCGTGAGGAACCCGGTGACGCCGACGAACGCGTTGTCGCTCCGGACGTCGGCACTGCCGATATCGGTGGCGAGATTGTCGGGGAAGGGGAGCCGCTGCCGGGTCCACTTCCCAGCTGCGTGCGTGAATGCAAAGACGCGTCCGCGAACATTCTGGTAGATCGCTGCGATCAAATGATGCTTCGTCGCGGTGACGCCGTTCACCGACTCGCGCGGCCCGGGCTGGAAGATCACCGATGGCGTGAGACGCGCCGGATCGCTGGCGGCCGCTGCCGCATCAATCGACACCAGTGATCCCGCGGCGATCGACCCGTTCCCGGTGGTCCAGGGCTGCGACAATTGAATCACCATCTGATTGTCGACCAGCGCGACGAACCCTGCCTTGAGTGGAATCCCCAGTCGCGATGGCTTGCCGTTCCGCACGATGTAGAGTTCGGTCTCGAAGGTGCTCACCGTGCGCCCGATCACTTCGACGCGATTGCCGCTCCCGTCCCATGCAACGCCCGGCGACACGCCGTAGCCGCCATCCTTCGCCGTTCCGCGGAAGATCTCGGCCGCCTTGTCGAGCGGCTCCCCACGAGCGACTGCCTTCACGATGAAGGGATATCCCGACGAGGTCACGTCGCCCTTCGCCCACTCTCGCGAGACGAGGAGCGTGTCGGTGCCGAGCCAGTCGAAATTCTGCTTGCCGTGCGGCAGGACGAATCCGTTCGCAACGAAGGCGCGCGTCGCGAGGTCGAACTCGCGCGCGGTGATCGCATCCTCACCGCCGTCCGACAGCGAAATCATGCAGCGGCGCTGCACCGGCAGCGCGCAGTTGACCCCCTCCCAGACCCAGTTGGCGTGCTCCACTCTCGCCAGGGAATCGAGATCCAGGACGGTGGTCCATTGCGGATGCGGCGTGCGGTAACTCTCGAGCGTGGTGCGCCGCCAGAGCCCGCGGACATGTGCGCTGTCCTGCCAGAAGTTGTAGAGCGCGCCGCCGATGAAGTTGGCGGAGGGAATCCGGTCGGTCGCCTCGGCGATCTTGAGCGCATCCCGATAGAACCCGGCGAAATGCGGATCGCGTTCGAGAACCGCCGTGGTCTTGGCGTTTTCGGCGTTGACCCACGCCATCGAGCGGGCTCCGTGCTGGTCCTCGAGCCAGAGGAACGGATCGGACGAGGTGTCGGGTGTCGCCTGTGCGGCGGCATGATGGGTGGCGCAGAACGTCGCGACGGCGACAGCGAGTGTGAGCGAGCGACAACGCACCAGAAAGCCCCTGAGTGACGGTGTCGATAATCTACGCCGAATTCAGAGATCAGTGTCCGTGCTGCTCTCTGTATCGCCGCAAGGCCGTCAACCAGTGCTCGCGATGCTCCTCACTCCGACCGCAACGTCGTCAACCAGCGGTTGCGGTGCTGCTCATTCCGACCGCAACGCCGTGACCGGATCGAGCCGCGCCGCGCGCCGGGCCGGAAGCCACGCCGCCGCAACCGCCGTGACGAGCAGAATCGCGGCCGCCGCGGCGAGGGTCAGCGGGTCGGTGGGACTGACATCGAAAAGGACGCCGGCCATCACCCGCGCGAGGAGTACCGCGCCGACGATTCCCACCGCGACGCCGATCGCCGCATCGCTTACCGCGTGGCGAACTACCAGGCGCCGAACACTGGACGGCTTGGCGCCGAGGGCGAGGCGCACCCCGATCTCGCGAGTCCGCAGCGAGACGAGATACGCGATCACTCCGTAGATTCCGGTCGCGCCGATCGCCATCGCCACCACGGCGGCAACGCCAAGGAGCAGCAGGGTGAAGGAGGTGCGCGAGACCGTGGCGACGAGGAGCGTCTCCAGCGGGAGCATCCGATAGAGCGGCAACGCCGGCGCCATGCGTGTGACTGCCTCTCGTACCGGCACGGCGAGCCCAGCCGGATCGCCGCTGCCGCGCACCACGAAGACCAGGTCGCGTGGCGTCCATGGAGCGCCGGTGAAGGTCACCGTCGTCATCGGGATATACACCACGGCGCCAGCAGGCTGATCAAGCCCATCGTCGTGCACGCTGCCCACCACACCGACGATCGTCGACCACGGGTCGCCAGGGAACATCCTGATCCGCTTTCCCACCGCGCCACCACTCTTCCAGTACCGCGCGGCGAACGCCTCGCTGACGACGACTTCGCGGAGAACGGTGGTGCTGTCGGCGCCGGGAATCAGCGGCGCGAAGGTACGGCCGGCGATCATCGGGATCTTCATTGCGGCGAAATACCCGGGCGTGGCGAAGATCGTGTGGTGAATCCCCGGGAGCGTTCCCGGCTGCAGCGGCTGATCCTCGATGAAGACGGCGCTATCCTGCGGCGACGTGGCATCGAGCGGCAACCGCGTCGCGGCACCGGCTCCCTGGACGCTCGGCAACGCGGCGAGGGTATTGACCGTCTCCACGATCTCGCGAGCGGCGGCACTTGCCGACGGATAACTCGCCGTGGGGAGCGCCTGCCGGAAGGTCAGCGCATGCTGCGCATCAAAGCCGGGTTGAACGGCGCGCAGCCGCTCGAAGCTCCGCGCGAAGAGCCCCGCGGCGGAGAGGAGAAGAAGCGCCAGCGCGACCTGTGACACGACGAGCGCCCGCCGCGCGCGATGCCGTTGCCGGCCGCCGGAGGCCGACGGCGCGTTGGCGATCAGTGTCGCCGAGAGCGATTCCCTGTCGCCGCGGACCAGCGGAATCACGCTCACCACAAGTGCCGCGATCGCGACCACCACGACCGTGAAGACCACTGCGTACCAGTTGATCTGCACGTCGGCGAGACGCGGAATCGCGGCCGCGGCGTCGAGTGACTGCAGCAGCTGCACCCCGGCGCTGGCGAGAACCAGGCCGATCGCACCGCCGATCGCCGAGAGGACCAGCGCTTCAGCCAGCAATTCCCCAAGGAGCGCGCGGCGTCCGGCGCCGAGCGCGTTGCGGATCGCGAATTCTCGGGTCCGGCCGGCGGCGCGCGCGAGGAAGAGGTTGGCGACATTGGCGCACGCAACGAGGAGCAGAACGATCACCGCGCCGAACAGGATCCAGAGGACACGCGTCACGCTTCCAGTCATCACGTCGCGGAGCGGCTGCACCGCCGGTACCATGTGTGTCGAGGTGATTCCGTCGGCGGTCAGACGGCCCGGGAAGGCGATGGGAACCTGCGGCAGCAGGCGTCGGAGATCCGCCGTTGCCGACGCGATCGTGGTACCGGAGCGAAGCCGCGCGATCCCGCGGTAATCAAATGCCGCAGAGTTGGTGTTTGCCGCGTCGAGCGCAAGCGGAAGCCAGAGGGCGACGCCGGCATCGGGGAAACGGAAATTGTTCGGCATCACGCCGACGACGGTTCGCGCGACGCCATCGATCATGACCTGGGTGCCGATGATTCCCGGATCGCCGCCGAAGGCGCGCTCCCAGAGACCGCGCGAGATCACCACCACAGGCGCCGCGCCGATCCGGTCGTCCATGTCGGAGAGGGCCCGCCCGCGCAACGCGCCGCTCTGGAGGACGTGGAAGGTGCTCGCTGTCGCGAACGTCGCCGCGACCCGTTCCGGTGTTGCGGCCACTCCCGCGGCGCCGGCCGACGCCAGGAAGTTCACCGCGGCGGTGCGATAGATCCCGACATCGGTGAACGAGTGATTGTCACGACGATAGAGGAGGTAGGTCGCATCCGATTGATCGACTCGGGTGAGCCCGGCGACCGCGAGGGTGTGCGACAGGTCGACAAGCGCACTCGCCCTCGGATACGGGAGTGGCTGCAGTAGCACCCCATCGAGCACCGTGAAGACGGCGACCGCACCGCCGATACCAAGCGCGAGAGTCAGGGCGGCGGCGATGGTGAACGACGGGGTGCGGCGCAGGCGGCGAGCGGCAAGGCGAACGACGGAGAACATGTCGCGGCAACTCCTCGGAGTGACCGGCGAAAGTTATCCCCGAACGGTCAGGGTCGCCCGCTCGTCGGCGTCGTGACCAGCGGCAAGCGGCGCGCGCTCCAGTCCTGATACGACCCGTCGTACAGCTTCGCCGGATATCCCAGCAGACGTGCCACCAGATACGTCGCGCTGCTCCGATGTCCCACCCGGCAATACGCCACCACCGTATCGCCGGGAGCTGCGAGCGCGTCCCACATTCGCGCCAGCTCGCCGTATTCCTTCAGCGAAAACTCCGTCGTGCTGCTGAACATGGCTTCCCACTCGAGCCGGCGAGCTCCCGCGATATGGCCCGCCGACGCCGGATTGGTGCCGAGATATTCGTCCTCGTGACGGGTGTCGACGAGCGCGACTCCGCGCGCCCCGCTCGCCAAGTGCGCCGCGATCCATTCGCTCGAGGCGACGACTTCGGGATGCGCGGAGACTGCGAGCGCTCCGCGCCGCACCACCGGAATCGTCCGATCGATCGGCCGCCCCTCGGCGCGCCACTTCGTCACGCCGCCATCGAGCACCGAGACGTTGCGCAGTCCGAGATAGTCGAGGGTGAAGAAGGCGCGCGCCACGGTAAGCGGCGATCCGGTCAGCACCACGTGGGAGCCGGTCGAGATCCCGACATGTTCAAGACGATCGCGGAGTGAGTCGACTGCCGGCAGTTCCGTCGACAATCCGCTCGCCTCGGTGATGATCATCTGGTACGGCAGGAAGCGGGCACCGGGGAGGTGCCCGCTCCGGTACGCCGAGTCGGAGATATCGACCTGGACGACCACGATCGACCGATCCGACAGGTGCCGGGCCAGCCACTCCGTCGACACCAGGAGCGACGAATCGGGGCCGGCGATCGCCGTTGCAGCGAATGCCAGCGCCGCGATCACCGGCCACCTTCGGTTGGAAGCTTGCGCAGTGACCAATCCTGGAACGATCCGTCGTAGAGGCGGACCGGGTGCCCTGTGATCCAGGCGCCGAAAAGGAGGAGTGTCGCCTGCTGTCCGACGTGACAGTACGCGACGACCGTATCGCCGGCCGCTACTCCCGCATGTTCGAACTTCGCCTCGATCGCGGATTTCGCGAGGAGAAAGTCGTTGCTGTCGGTCATCTCGTCGTATGGCAGGTTCACCGCCCCCGGCACGTGACCGGCTGATCGCGTGCCATCCGACGGTCCGGTGTAGAACGAAGTCGCGCGAGCATCGATCAGCGTGGCATGGCCGGTGTGTGCGTGCGCGGCGACGTAGTCGTGATCGACAATCAGGTCACTTCTGACCGGGTGTGATACGACACCCGGGGTCACATTCGGCACGTCGGTCGTCACGGGATTCCCCGCCTTCCGCCACGCCGCCAGCCCGCCATCGAGGAGCGACGACCGATCAGCGAGTCCGGCGTAGCCCAGCGTGAAGAGGACGCGGGTCGCCGGCGAGACCCACTCCGAGTCGAAGACGACGACGATCCGCGACTGATTGGAAATCCCGAACGATGCGATGGCGCTGTCGAGCGTCGCCTGCGGCGGCATTTCGAGCATCAGGGGGCCGGCCGTCATCGGCGTGGAGAGGTCATGGTACGCCACGTACCGCGCGCCGGGGATGTGACCGCCGCGAGTGTAGCCGTCGGGAGGGCCGACGTGCAGGACAACCAGGTCGCGGTCGTGCAGGTGTTGCGTCAACCATGGGACAGTCACCACGGCGGACGCCGGGTTCGTGGCAAACTGCGCGGCGGCAAGCGAGGGACTGAGCGTGATGCCGGCGGCAATCGCAGTGGCGAGCAGGCGAGAACGCATCGCTGACCTCCAGATGGGTGAGGGCCTACTATTGACAGGAACGATGTCGGATCGGCGTTCCGGGCGGGTGGCGGCGTCGTCCGGGAGTCGTGCAGATCTTGTGTGGAACCCGCCTACACCTGGAAGCGATATCCGGTCTTGAAGACCGTGAGGATGTGGCGCGGATTGGCGGGATCGTCTTCGAGCTTGCGCCGCAGTTCGGCGACGTGAGAGTCGACCGTTCGCGACAGCACCAGCGCCTGGTACCCCCACACCTCGCGCAGCAGCGTCGAGCGATTCGCCACGCCTCCGTCGCGCCGGATCAAAGCCAGCAGCAGCGCGAACGCCTTGGGTGAGAGAACGACCGGTTCGCCGCGCCGTGTGATGGCGTGCGCACCGACGTCGACATCGATCTCGCCGAAGGTGATTCGCTCCGCCGCATCGTTGACCTCGCGCACCGCCGTTCGACGCAGCAATGCGTGCACCCGCTCCAGCAGTTCGAGGACGCCGAACGGCTTGGTCACGTATTGATCGGCATCGAGCCGGAAACCCCGGATCTTGTCGACCTCCTCCGTCCGCGCTGACAGGATGATGACCGGGAGCGTCCGATCGGAACCGCGCAGCATCCGCAAGACTTCGAAGCCATCGAGTCCCGGGAGCATCAGGTCGAGGATGACGAGGTCGGGACGCCACGATCGAACCAGTGGCATCACCTCGCGGCCGTTGCCGACGACCCGCGTCTCGAATCCCTCGATGCCGAGATTGCGCGCCACGAGTTCGGCGAGATCGCGCTGATCCTCCACCACGAGGATTCGCGCCATCAGCGCGCGCTCCGGAACGAGACGGTGAACGTCGCACCACCACTCGGTCCGTTCGCGACCGTCGCCGAACCACCGGTGCGTTCGGCCGCCTCCCTCACCACGGTGAGGCCGATGCCGCTGCCGCCGACCGCGCGTTCCGACGCGGCGCTGCCCCGCTCGAACGGATTCCAGATCCGATCGGCCTCGCCTGGTGGGACGCCGGGGCCGTGATCGGCAACGGTCAGCGTGGCACCCTCGTCGGTTGCGGCGACCGTCACCTGAATGACTTGCCCGTCCGGGCCGTACTTGACCGCGTTGTCGAGGAGATTGAGCAGCACGCGACGAAGCGCGCCGGTGGCGAGGACTGCGCGCGGCTCACCCCGCACCTCCACATCGACGGCGACGCCACGCGGTTGCGCCAGCGGGAGGAATTCCGCTACGATCGCGCGGGTCTCCGCGCCGACGTCAACCGCTTCGACCGACGCCGGCCCGGTTCCCTCGCCTCGCGCAAATCGAAGCACATTGTCGATCAGGTGCTGCAGGCGTGTCACCTCACGATCCATCAGCGATAGGTCGGCTGCCCGCCTGACAGGATCGGGATCGCGATTGAGCCTGAGGGTATCGACGACCAGCCGGATCTGCGCCAGCGGCGTCCGGAGGTCGTGTGATGTCGCCGCGATGAACGCGGTGCGCGCCGCGGCGAAGCGCGATTCACGCCGCCACTGGATCACCGCCAGCGTGGTCAGCGCGGCCGCGAGCGTGAGGAGTGCCACGAGGAGCGGCACCCGCGATCGAGGGAGGGTGGCAATCGCTCGCGCGGCGAGCGCCGGCTGAATCTCCATCCGGATCGCGAGCCCACCGTAGCTCGCCGGGAGCACCGTCGACGCCTCGAGGTCCCAGTTCGCGGGGACACCCGATGCCAGGAGGATGTTGCCTGACGCATCACGCACTTCGGCCGCGAGGACCTCGCGATTGCCGCCGGTCGCGGCGAGCGCTTGGGGCAACAGGTCATTCTCGTCGAGCGTTGCCGCGAGCATCGAATCGAGTGCCTGCGCCGAGTATTGCACGGCATAGATCACCGTGTCGCCCCACGTGGTCGGCATCGTGGTCAGCGCGAAGGCGAGCGTCGAGTCACCGTTGCGCGTGACGAGGACGCGGTATCCCCAGCGCGCCAGCGGCTGGCGTGCGAGGGTCGTCAGCGCGCCATTCATCCAGATCCGTTGCCCCGCGGTGAGGACCGGTGCAGCGCGCGGCGGACCGAGAGTATCGCCCGGCACGTCGACCAGCCACCCCCGCGCCGACGCGGGGGCCCGATTGTACGCGACACTCACGGTATCGCTGCCCAGCGTGAAGCCGACGAACGCCGCCGGCATCGGGCCGAGCAGCGGCATGTGACAGCTGCAGCGCGGATCCCAGCGGAGCGCGTGGCCGAGACCTGCGGCTGCGGGGAAGGGGCGCGTCTGGTGGATCATGTTGACTCCGCCGAGGGTTTCCTGAGCCGCCACGCGGAGCGCCTCGGTGAAGTGTTCCTCGTAACTCCATGTCGCGAACGACGCGTACCCGCGCAACGACTGTCTCGCGAGGAGCTGATTCGACCGGACGCTCGCCTGCATCTCAAGGACGGCGGTCACCACGCAGACCGCCCCGGCGAGGAGGGCGAGAAGGGGCCAGCCGGCCCGGAGGGCGGGGCGTGTCCTGGGTGCCATCCTTCAAGGTGAACCGGGCCCCGCGACCCGGCTAGTGGTGAGTTGTGAAGGAGTGATGAAAGACGCCGGCTCCTACCGGTTCAGCCAGTACGACATCTTCACCAGGAAGGTGTTGTTTGCCCGCTCCGCGAACAGATTGCGGAGATCCCCCGTCAGTCCGTTTGGTCCCGCCGCCGGATCGAATCCGTTGCGTCCCTGCGTCCAGACGAAGAAGAGCGTCGACCCACGGCGGTATTCCCACCGCACCACGAAATTCGAGTTGAACTGCCTCGAGTCAAAGCCACCGAGATGATTCGTGACGGCGGTATCCATGTACGGTTGATAGCGGGCGTCGTACTGCTCGGCCCCCGGATTCGCGAGCTCGCGGAGGTTGGTATATGCCCCCCGGCTCACAAATGGCTGCAAGTGCCATTGCACGGTGAGCGTCGGCGTGAAGGTGTAGCCCAGGTCGGCGGTGAGCGAGAGCGTGTGCTGCTCGAGGTGGGCGAAGGTGTAATGCTCTGCGCCAGCCACATCGAAGTTGCCATACCACTGGTTGTCGGTATGCGCATGCGACCAATCGGCACCGATGCTCGCCGACACGCGTGGTGACGCATTCAACGTGACGCTCGGCATGATGTCGACGTTCCCGTTGCGGCCGCTCGAACTCTCGAAACCATTGTAGGACAGGGTCGGAATGATCTTGTGGCGATCGTCGCCCGAGATTGTGGCCCATGGCGCGACATACGGATCCTGCCGTACGGCCGGGCCGCCACGGGCGCAACGATCGCACCAGGTCTGTCCGAGCTGGCCCACCGTTCCACCGGCGTGAACCCACCAGTAGTTGGCGAGCTGCAGATGCACGTTTGTGTTGGCGGCGCGCTCGGTCGGAACCCCAGCGGCGGTCCAGTACTGCCACCAGTTGAGGTTCCACCGCACCGACCGGGTGACCCGGTTCGGCGAGTTGAAGATGAACGCGAACCAGTTGTTCCAGCTCTGCTGGTCGGCCTGGCGGAGGTAACCGATGTCGTTGATCTCGAACCCAGGCGAGCGGCGCAGGTAGCTGGTTTCGAACATCGTCCGTCGCCCGCCGATCTTGCCGAAGTGCACCTCCTCGGCGTTGCCGTCGAGTGATGTTCGGGTTGAATCGAAGACGAGAGGGCCGTCAGGGCGCTGGTAGAGGTGGACGTCGTCCCGCTGCAGCGCCGCGATCGCCGTGGTACTTCCGCTCACCTGAGAAAAGTCGACTGACGCCGACAGCTCGAAGCGACGGTTGAGGAACTGGTGACGCGCCTCAAGCGCGCCCACATACGCCTCGGCCGAAAGCGCCGTGTCGGTCCAGCGATCGAGCGACCGATTGACACCGGTGAACATCGCGCCGAACGAACTCGTCCCGCCATCGAGATCCTGGGTGGCGCGGAGGACGGCGTAGTTGGTCGCCGGTTCGATCGTGGCGTTGTTGATCCCCGATTCGCGCGCGGTTACCGCGTCGATTGCGCCGACCGATAGCCCGCCCTGCGACCGGCCGGTGACCTTCGCCGCGCCGAGAATCGTGGTAGCCTTCGGCGAGTCGTTGCCGCCGAACGAGCCGGCGAGTTGCGGGTCGCGCCCGATCCGCCGGGAATAGAAGAGTTCTTCGTTGCTGCAATTGACGGCACTGCAGTCGACGTTGAACTGAAAGAGGGAACTCCCCTCGACGAAGAACGGCCGCTTCTCCGGGAAGAAGGTCTCGAAGGCGCTGAGATTCAGCACCGCCGGATCGGCTTCAACCTGTCCGAAATCCGGATTGATCGTGCCGGTGATCCGGACGTTGGGGGCGACCGCAAACTGCAGGTCGGCGCCGGCGGTGAGCTGCTGATTGCGACCATAGCCACGATCGCCGATTGTCTGCACATTGCGCGTGACGACGTACGGTGCAATTTCGGCGCGCTCTGGTTCCGCAAGATTCTCGAGGCCCACCAGCTCGCCGAGCTGCGAGGCAAGCCCGGGGCGCGACGCACGCCAGAGTGGCCACGCGGTCTGCTCGCCGGTCCGTTCGACGGTCCGCCAGATCGCGATCCCGAAGGTGTTATTCCCGTTGGGAACGTACCGCAGCTGCGCCAGCGGAATCCGATATTCTGCGGTCCAGCCGAGCGAATCGATCCGCGCCACGGCATCCCAGACACCATCCCACGCTGGATCCTCGTTGCCGTCCTGCGAAATCGCGTAGTCGACTTTCACGCCGGCGGGGTTGATGTCGAATTCATAGCCTGTCCGCCGGTCGTGGTACGAGTCGACCATCAACGCGATGACGTCCGACGGTGTCGACACGTCTCGCCGTGACATCAGGGCGACAATGCTGTCGGGATGAGCGTCATAGGCTCGAACGAAGACGTAGAGTGCATGCGCGTCGTAGGCGATCCGCGCTTCGGTGCGAGAGTGCGGATCGCCATTCTCCGTCGGTCGCACCACGCGAAAGCCGCTGATAACCGGCGCCGTCTTCCAGACTGCGTCGTCATCTCGCCCGTCGATCACCGGCGCTTCGGTGGCAAGGGTCGCCGTCACCGATGCAACGGTCGGAGGTGGTGCTACTTGTTGCGCGCGCGACGGCCCGATCGGGATCAGGAAACCGAGCGCGGTCGCCGCGGCGATACGAGAAATCGGCATGGGGGAGTGCCTTGTCGTGTCTGTCAGTACGGGAACGGACGCGGGCGCGGCTGCGGCCACGGCCACGGATCGACATGATGACCACCGGCGAGCGCACGCGTCACCGCCGCCCGGACGCTCGGATCCTTCGATTCGAGGAGCGTCGCGAGTTGCTCCGGGTCGCTCCCGCCATGAACCAAGGCGCGAATCTCCGCTTTCTCCGCCTGGGAATCGTGCTCCCGGGCGAGCGCCGCCTTGAGTGCGGGGATCGCCGCGGCGTTGTCGTCGAGCTGCGAGATCGCCCACGCCGCCGGCGTGCGCACCCTCGCGCTGCTGTCGCTCAGCGCATCGATCAGCGCCTTCGGTGGCGGCGACACGCCGAGCTCGCCGAGCGCCCACGCAGCGGTGGCCCGGGTGTGTGAGTCGTGATCGCTGGCAAGGGTCCGCGCGATGGCCGGCGCGGCGTTGTGATCGCCGATTTCGGCCGCGGCCCACACCGCCATCTCGCGAGTTCGCCCGTCGGCGTCACGCTCCATCACGGTGAGGAGCGCCTGAGGTGCCACGTCGCCACCGATGTTGCCGACCGCCCAGACGCTCATCTCGCGAACGCCGGCGTCATGATCTTCGAACGCCGTGATGAGCGCGGGCAGACCAGCGTTGTCCCCAATATTGCCGAGAGCCCAGGCCGCCGAGCGACGCACCATCGGCGATGTGTCGGTGCGGAGGACCCGCGCGAGAATCGGCACGGCGCTGTTCGAATCGGAGTGACCGAGCGCTTCGACGGCGGCGAGGCGGACGATCTCGGCCGGGTCGTTCGCGATGCCGAGGAGCGCAGCGTAGCCGACGGCAGTGTCGGCGCGTCCGAGGGCCCACGCGGCGTTGGCGCGCACCCCGGCGGAATTGTCCTTGAGCGCACGAATCAGGTCGCCGGTGTTCCGCTCAGGGTCGATCAGGCCAAGACCAAATGCTGCCGCCTGGCGGACACCGGAGTCACTGGCGGACAGACGCTGCGCCAGCGGGCCGCGCAATGCGTCGCTGCCGTCGTATCCGAGGAACCGGATCGAGATGTCGCGGACGCATGGATCGGGGTTGTCGATCCCGGCGAGGATCAGTGCACGATCCGCGGCGGTGAGCGAGTCGACGCCGCGACGTGGTTCGGAGCGCTGGGTGACGCCGAGTGGCGTGACCGGCGCATCGCCGGAACGTCCCCAATCGCCGTTGCGCACCGACCGCGCGGCGAGGCTGCAGAGAACGCGCGAGGCACCGGCGGCGGCGTCGAGGATGCCGCGAACATCGACCGTCTCGGCTCCGGCTGCCGCGGCGGTCGGAGAGGTCGCGGCGGGGGGCGCCGCTGTGAAGGTGGTGGCGATGATCAGGACATGTCGCAGCATCGGGCGCTCCGTCTGTTGAAATTTCAACACTTCAGGGCACATGATATGGGCGAAGCGGTTGCTCCGCGCCGTGATCGGTCAGTGAATGCTCAGGGAAACGGGATCGGACGAGGTCTGGGGCGCGGCATCGGATCGCTCGACGCGCCGCCGGCAATCGCGGATGCTGCGATCTGGCGGATCTCCGGATCGCTCGACCGCAGCCACGAAACCATATGCGATGGATCTTCGCCGGCGCGAATCAACGCCCGCATCTCCATCTTGAGCACGTCGGCCGACTTCTCGCCCTGCGCTGCGGCGCGAAGTGCCGGTAGCGCGCCCGCGTCTTCGACCTCGCCGAGAGCCCAGGCGGCTGTCTCACGCATGTCATCACTGGCATCACGGAGCGCCGCGACGAGCAGCGTTCCGGTGTGCGGCGCGCGGAGATATCCCAATGCCCAGGCACAGGTTGTCCGAACCCGCTCGCTCCTGTCGGCGGTGATCGCCGTGCGGCACGCCGAACTCGCGGCGGTATCACCGCTCTCGGCGAGCGCCCAGATCGACGTCTCCCGTACATCGTCATCGGTATCGCTGTGTGCTGCGCGCACCAGTGCTGCGCTCCCCATCGTGCCGTGACCACCCTGCAACGCCCAGGCCGCCATCGTTCGCACATCGGAATCGTGATCGCTGTTGAGGGCATTGCCCAACGCGGTCGCTGCCGCCGCGTCATCCGCGAAGTCCTGCAGTCCCCACGCGGCAACGCGGCGCACCGACGCGGACGAATCCTCACGGAGCAGGCGAGCGAGCAACGCGACACGCTCGGAGCGCGGCAGTGAATCCGCGGCCTGCATCACCGGATTGATGGTGTGCTTTGACTCGGCCCCCGGCTTCAACTTCAGTGCAGGACGACTCGCCGATGGTTTCGGCGTGTCGAGCGCCAGGGCGTGATCGGCGATGGTGGCGACCGAATCGATCGGCGAATGGAAGGCATTTGCGGCAGGGGACACCACGGGCGCGACCGGTGATGCCGCGCTCACCAGCACGGCGAGGACGGCGAGGCCGCCGACCAGCGACGCGGTGGCGGTACGCCCGGGCCCGACTCGGCGCTGATCGGGATCAAGAATGGCGAGCATGCGTCCCTCGAATTCCTTTCGATGTGCCATGGCAAGCGCGACCGACGGTGTGGCATGATCGCGTACGCAGGTGACGATTTCCAGCAGGTGCTCGGCGTACTCGCTCGGCCGTTCGCCGAACGCCAGCGCGAGATCATCGCACGCACGCTCGCTCTCCGCACGGAGGCGGCGGGCGGCGCCCCAGACCATCGGGTGGAACCAGTAGAATGCGCAGGCGATCCGCCCGACCGTATGACCGATCAGGTCACGACGACGGATGTGCGCCAGTTCGTGGATCAGCACCGCGGTGCGGCGTTCGACGCTCCACTCGCTGCTGTCGGCGGGGAGCACGACCACGGGATGGAACATCCCGGCCGCGAACGGCATCCGGACGTCGTTGCTTCGAAGGATCCGCGGTGCATTCGGAATGTCGAGCCGGTCGGCGATATCGTAGAGCGGCCCCTGCCAGTCGGGATCGTCCAGCGGTTCGGCGCGCGCGATGATCCGCCGTACCGACCAGCTCCCAATCGCGAGCCAGAGGATGAGCAGTGCCACCACGCCGCCCCAGAGTGCCACGATCACGCTGAAGCGATGCGCGTCGACAAAGTCGATCACGCGAGCGGTCAGCGGCGTCGACGAGGCGAAAGGCGCGTCGACGGTCTGCCGTGATGCGGCAGGCGCCGGCAGGCCTGCATTCGGCGCTGTATTACCCGTTGGTATAGTCAGCGGTGCCGCGACCTGTGCCGCCGGAGTGGCGGGGAGCACGCGAAGCTCCAGCGGCCCCCACGCTGCGAGCGCCGGCAGCGACAACAGCGCAACGAGCGCCACCAGCCAGACGAGATGGCGCGATCCGGCCGACGCGCGCGACAGCAACCGCGCCAGGAAGAGCGCGATCGCGAGGAGCACCGTCGCCTTGATGAGGAGGAGGACGATCGACATGCTCACCGTCCCTTCTGCCGGGCGGTGCGGATCGTGGCACGGAGCTTCGATACATCGGCGTCGGAGAGATCTGCGTCGGCAATGCGGAGCAGCGCCGTGACCGCCTGTTCGGCCGACCCCGCGAAATAGGTCCGGACAACCTGCTCGAGCACCTCATCGCCGGCGCGGTTGACCGGGGTCGCGGGACGGTAGATGTAGCGGGCGCCTTCGGCCTTGAAGGTGATCAGCCGCTTGGTGCCGAGGATGCGGAGAATCGATCGGACCGCGGAATAGGTCGGCGGGTCCGGGAGGTCATCGAGGATCTCGGAGACGGTCGCTTCGCCGCGGCGATAGAGGATCTCCATCACCTGGCGCTCGCGTCGCGAGAGGTCGTCGGTCGTCGCGGGTTTGGCCATCATCTCCTCGGGTCCCGGATGCGGCAATCAGCAGGGGGTGGACCGCCGCTGAAAAATCAACAGTGCTGATAATTCAACAGGGGGCGACGGAAGTCAAGGGGAGGGGGCATTCCCGTGGTCGAGGTCGGCGCGGCCGCGGGCAGAACTCGCGACTATTCGCGTGATCTGCGCATCAGCCTTGCGTCGATGTCCCGCGTTGCGCGGCGCGAGCCGCAGGAGAATCCGTGACCATTTGTCGGCTGCCAACCCGGTTGTTGCTCGCCGTCAGCCTGCTTCCCGGCGTGACCGGTCTTGCAGCACAACAGCCCGTTTCCCGCGCGGTAGCGTATCAGCCTGACTCGGCACCGCCGCGGTCGATCACGCTGTCGGGAACGGTCGAAGTCCCGCTCCTCGGCGCGAGTGCCCGCGACCGACGGCCGATGGTGGAGGTGATGATCGACGGGAAGGGGCCGTATCGCTTTGCGATCGAAACTGGCGCGCGCGAAATCGACCTGTCGAAAGCGCTGGTCGATTCCCTTCATCTCAAACGGATCGGCGGCCCCGACGAATCTCCGGAGTTTCACCTCGACTCACTCAACGTCGGTGCGGTGACGTTCGCCGATTTCCCCGTCGGCGAACTGCCACCAGGGATCGGCGGCTTCGATGGCGTCCTGGGCCTGCCACTCTACCAGAATCTTCTGCTCACCATCGACTATCCGGCGGGGCATGTACGCTTTGCAAAGGGCGAGTTGCCCCGCGCCGACGGGCAGTCGATCCTGGCGCTGACTCGCGTCGGGGCGTTCTGGGGAATTCCGGTGCGCATCGCGGGGAAGGCGTTCGATGCAGTACTCGACACGCAGAACAGTGGAGCGATCAACATTCCGCCATTTCTGGGCGACTCGCTGCCATTCGACGGCGCGCTGCAAACGATCGGGCGGGCGCGCGGCGCGTTCGGTACTGTCGATGTGAAGGGCGGGTCGCTCGCAGGCGACGTCACGATCGGGAGATACACCGTGCCGAAGCCGTTTCTCGCCATCGTCCCGCTGCCGCCCGAGTATCCCAATCATCCGAATATCGGGTCGCAACTGCTCGACAGCTTCGTGGTGACGCTCGATCAGCGCAACGGGCGGTTGCAGCTGTCGCACGAGGGAGGATCGGTGATCACGCTCCCTGCGCGGCGCGGCAGTTAGTGCCAGTCACTCGCTTTGAGGATCGCCTCGAAGCGGGGATTCCCCTTGAGCTTGGCGAACGTCGGATCGATCCGGACCCATTGCGGCGATAGGGTGCACGGCACCTTGAGGAGATCCGCCAGCCGATCGAGCGCCTTGGCAGTTTCACCGGTGAGGAGGTAGACGCGGATCAACTGTTGCTGTCCGTAGGCGCCGTTCCCCTTGTCGCGGCTGAGTGGCGCGAGGGTATCGCCCATTTCTGCTTCGCGGATCGCCTCTGCCTTTCGGCCGAGGTACGCCAGCGCGAGCCCCGAGAAGAGATGCCGCTGCGGGTCGTTGGGGGTCGCCTTGAGCTGCAGCTGTAAGGCCTTGTACGCGGTATCGGCGTACGCCCGCGCACGCACGGTGTCGCCGCGGAGCCACCAGGTCTGCATCATCACATCGGCCCACACCGCACGATCATCGAAGAAGGCCGACGGCGTGAGACGCAGCAGCAGCTGCTGCTGCGGATCATCGAGGACCCAGTAGAGGTCCTGGTAGTTGCCGAAGTACGCGACCAATGCCGGCTGCGCCAGCGTCGGTGGCACGTTCGCCAACACCTTGCGCGCGCCGGCGAGGTCGCCCTCCAGCAAGTACGTCTCCGCCTGATCCTCGATACCGTTCAGGTCGCTGGGTGCCAGACCGAGCAACTCATTGCCGAGCGCAAGCGCTTCCGGATACCGTCGCAGATCAGTCAGCAGGGTCTGCAGCACGTCCCCGACGACCACCGATCGCGGATCGAGTCGGCGCGCCAGCTGCAGGTGCTGCAGTGCATCATTCCATCGCCCCAGCGATTCCTCCAGATTCGCCGCACTCCGAAGGACCCCGACGTCGTTCGGCGCGCGCTCCAGCGCCAGCTTCACCTCCGACTCCGCCCCGTCGACGTCGTTCAGGACCAGGTATCGGTAGCGTGACTCGGCGTAGTGGGTCAACGAGCCATCGGGTTCGAGAGCACGCGCCCGGTCGGCGGCGACCTTGGCTCGGTTGCCAATCGCGGGGTCCGGCGTTCCGTTGAAGTAGAGGTTGGACAGTGTGGAACTGAGGATCGCCCACGCTTCGGTAAAGGTGGAGTCGAGCGCGACCGCTTGTTCGTAATACCCGGCGGCCTGGGTGAGTGTGGCTGGATCGTTGCTGGTCAGCGCCTTCCCTCGGAGGAAGACCTCCCAGGCCCGATGTTCTGCGTTGGCCGCGTGGCGAGCTGTTCTTCTTCGTGAGAGCCAAGCGCAACACCGAGCGCACCGGCGACCTGCGTCGCGATCCCAGCCTGGACGCCGAGGACATCGCTCATATCGGCGTCGAAGGTCTGTTGCCAGATGCCGGCGCCGGTCTTCACGTTGATGAGCTCGGGGACCACCTGCAGTCGCCCCGGTCCGTTCTTCCCCGGGACCATCGTCACGGTCGATGTGAGGAGATAGTCGACACCAAGTTCGGAGCCGATCTGTTTCGGCGTTTCCTTCGTGCCGCGGTATTGGTCGCTGCTTGCCTGGGCAGTGATCTGAAAGCTGCCGAGGTTCATCAGCTTGCCGCGCACCTGGTCGGCGATGCCGTCAACGATGAATGCCTGGTCGGCGGTCCCGCGATTTTCGAACGGCAGCACGGCGAGCCGGAGTACGCCTGAGGGCGCAGCCGCCGCCGAGTGTCGGGCGACGAGCTTGTAACCGACGCCGAGCACCACCACGGCTGCTGTTGCAATCGCTCCCAGAGTCCAGCGGGAAACGCGGCGTCCGGGCGCGAGTGGCGCGGCGGGAAGATCACGCGACGCAGCGGACGCATTCGTGAGCGCGTCGGCGAATTGCTGTGACGACTGCCAGCGATCGGCGGGATTCTTGGCGAGGGCCCTTCCCACCACTCCATCGAGCGACGGCGGCAGCCCCTGGCGCGTTGCCGCGAGCGGGCGCGGGTTCTCGGTGAGACTCCGCAACACGATCGCCTGGGCGTTGGGTCCGGTGAACGGCGGCTCGCCGACGAGCATCTCATAGAGGACGCACCCCATCGCGTAGACATCGGTCCGGCCGTCGATGCCGGTGTCTCCGCTCGCCTGTTCGGGGCTCATGTACTGCGGCGTGCCAACGGCGAGACCGGTCTTCGTAATCGAGGTCTGGGTATCCATGGCGCGGGCAATGCCGAAGTCGGCGACGAGCGCATGCCCGCGCGAGATCATGATGTTCGCCGGCTTGATGTCGCGGTGGACGATGCCGCGCTCGTGCGCATACGCCAGTGCCTCGGCGACTTCGCGTGCGATCCGGAGCGCGTCGTCGGCCTGGAGTTGTCCTTCGCGCTGGATCCGCTGTTGCAGCGATTCGCCTTCGACGAACGGCATGACGTAATAGAGAATGTCGCGTACCGCACCCGAGTCGAAGACCGGCAGAATGTGCGGATGGGTGAGACCTGCGGCGATCTCCACTTCGCGGAGGAACCGATCGGAGCCGAGGGTCGCCCCGAGTTCGGGGCGCATGACCTTGATGGCGACCTTGCGATGATGCTTCAGGTCTTCGGCGAGGTAGACCACCGCCATGCCGCCTTCGCCCAGCGCGCGCTCGATCCGGTACGATCCGGCAATCGCCGCGCGGAGCCGGCCGATCTCGAACACTGCCGTAGCGCCCGTGGGCGGGAGGACTCCCGCTTCGGTCGGCGTCGCCGTGCCGCAGTGAAGGCAGAAGAGCGCCCCTTCCGGCAGCGGCGTGCGGCAATTGGTGCAAGTCTGCGCCGGGGCGGTCATGCTGATCCCTCGTGATGCAGCAGCGATGGTTCGAGCGGGGTGGTGAACCAGTAAGGTGTGACCGTCGGCCAAGTGGCACAAGGCGAGGCGGATTCGAGCGGCGCCCCGACACGCCGGACGGCGGGTTCCCGCCTGCGGCGACTGCTTATACTGCGACCAACCGATCAGGCACATCGCACCCCCACCATCCAACGGGAGCTGCAGCATGCTGCACGCCATCTGGAAGGGCGGATCGCTTCGCTCGTGGATCTCGATCGGCATGGCCGTGGCCATTTTCCCGCTCGGCGCCTCAGCGATCGGTGGCTACCTCGTGCTCGACCGCGGCGTGGTGGCGTCGTTCCAGGACGTCGTGGCGCGGCAGCGCAATCAGCTCGACCCCACCCAGCGACTTCGCCTCCTTCTCGCCGACGCCACCGAACCGCTGGA